>JBKJUF010000304.1:0-6194 GCA_046590445.1 Kofleriaceae bacterium | reverse complement strand
CGCTGGCTCGCTCCATCTCGGGTCCCGAGGTGCTCGCCAGCGCGATCGTCCGCGCGATCACCAATGCGCCGGTGCGTGACCTCCTGCGCGCATGGACCGACGGCGCGATCCGTTGGCGGCTCGGGTTCGAAAAGGGGCACAAGCGCGCGATCGTGTGGCGCGTCGCGCGCGACGTCACCGCCGCCGCGCCCGAGCTCGTCAACGACCCGACCGCGACGACGTGGGACGTGCTCGTCGACGACGAGGCCCGCACGCTCGAGCTCGTGCCGCGCCGGCTCGACGATCCGCGGTTCGCGTGGCGGGTCGCCGAGATCCCCGCAGCCTCGCACCCGACGATCGCCGCCGCGCTCGCGTGGGTCGCCGAGGTTCGCCCCGACGATCGCGTCTGGGATCCGTTCTGTGGCGCCGGCGCCGAGCTCGTCGAGCGAGCCCGCCGCGGCGCGTTCCGTTCGCTCCACGGCAGCGACCTCGACGCCGCCGCGCTCGAGGCTGCACGCGCGAATGCCGCCGCCGCGGGAATCGCGATCGAGCTGGTCCATGGCGATGCGCGCACGCACGCACACGGGGCGGTCGATCTGATCATCACGAACCCGCCGCTCGGCAGTCGCGTCCAGCTCGACGCCGCGGCCCTGCTCGTCGAGGCGCTGCCCGGCTTCGCGCGGCAGCTCGCACCGCGCGGCCGCCTCGTGTGGATCACGCCCGCCGTGCGCCGGACCACGCCGGTCGCCGAGCAGCTCGGCCTCCGCCGCGTGCGCTCGCTCGCGGTCGATCTCGGCGGCGTGCGGGGGCACCTCGAGCGCTGGGATCGCTAGTGGTCCGGGTTGCTCCGCCGCTGGCTCACGGCTCCTCGCTCGCGCTGGGCGCGCGGACCTACGCACGCTATGTCGTGCCGCTGACCCTCGTCGCGCTGATCGTGCTCGCGCCGATCGCGTACGCCGGGCTCCGCGTGCGGCCGCCGGCAAATGCGGTGTCCGCCAAGGCGCTCCTCCAGCTCGCGTGGATCATCGCGGGTACCGCGTGGACCTTCCAGCTGCTGCTCGTCGGTGCGGCGGCGCCGCTCGCACGCGCGATCGCTGATGGCGCACCGGTCTCGCAACCGCGCGCGCTGTGGCTCGCGATCGGTGGCGTGCTCCGCGCGTTCATCCCGTGCCTCGGCGCGATCGCCGCGGTCGCGATCGGCGGGCTCGCGCTCGTGCTCCCCGGCGTCGCGTTGCTCGTGCTGTTGTCACTCACGGCGGCGAGCACCGCGCGTGGCATGCCGGCGCCCCTCGTCGAGAGCGCGGCGATCGTGCGCGATCGGTTCTGGTCCGTTGCCGCGATCGTCATCGCGATGGTCGCGTTCGACGTGCTCCTCGCGGTCGGTGCCTGGAAGCTCCTGGCCCTGCCGATCGCCAGGAAGACCAAGCCCGCGCAGCTCGCCGGCTACCGGGATATCGTGCAAGTCCTCGCGGTCGGTCTGCTCGTCGCCTCGCCGATCTTCGCAGCGCTGCTCGCCGGGTTCGCGGCCCGTGCGCGCCCTGCGGATCACGCGATCGCCGAGCCAACGCCTCATAACGCCTCATAAAGTCTTGATTTAATCGCCCCTTGCGCCAGCCAGCGCCGTGCGGTGTGCTGCACACGCTGTCGGGCGCGGAAACGGCGTGACGAGCAACCGCGCAAGGTCATTGCACGGTGATCGCACCCTGCTCCTGCGAGTGGAAGTAGCAGCGGAAGGCGTAGGCGCCTGGCCCGTCGAACCGGATGCACAGCTCCGCGTCGCCGCTCGCGGACCACAGGCCCGAGGCGTGATCCGCCGTGTGGTTGCCGAGATTGTAGAACCGCACGATCTGACCGACGCTGATCGTGGCGGTTGCGCCGACGTAGCCCATGCCTTCGTAGTACCAGACCTCGGCTGTCGCGCCACCCGCCGGGCACGGGACTGCGGCGACCGCGGTGCCAGGGGTCGCGTCCGGGTTCGGCGACGCCGCGTCGGGGAGCGGCGTCGCCGCGTCCGGGGTCGGGCCCTTCGTGGGGTCGTCGCACCCGCCGATGCAAGCGGCCGCGAACACGAGAGGTAGGCAACGAAGCAGGGTTGGCGTCATGGCGGTCATGCTCGCAAAACGCGTTGCTGGATCCTGCTTAATGCTGCTTAAATCCCGCGCGTCGCCGCCGTCGCGACGTGTGATGACTGCGACACCCAGAGGCAACGCCGTACCGCCCGCGTCGCCGATCGTCGGACGTGCCGCGGACCTCGCGTCGATCGCAGGCCTGATCGCCGACGGCGTGCGGGTGGTGACAATCGCGGGCCCGGGAGGTATCGGCAAGACCCGGCTCGTGCGCGAGTTGCTTGCACGCCAGGCCGACGCGTTCTCCGCACACGGCGGCGGCGGGGCGTGGTTCGTCGACACGAGCCAGGCGCAGTCGCTGCCGGAGCTGTGCGCGCAGCTTGCCGCGGTGCTGCAGCTACGAACCCTCGGGCGGGATCCGGTCGCGGCGATCGGGCGCGCGCTCCGCCGCATGCAGCGCGTGCTGATCGGGCTCGACAACCTCGAGCAGCTAGGCGGAGACGCGCGCACGGCCCTCGCCGCGTGGACGGAGGCTGCCCCCACGGCGCAGTTCCTCGCCACGACGCGGGTCGCGTTCGGGCTCGTCGGGCAACACGTGTGGTCCCTCGCGCCGCTGCCTGTGCCGACCGCAGGTGCGAGCGTCGACGCGGTCACCGCGAGCGACGCGTGGCAGCTGTTCATCGCGCGCCTCCGCGCGATCCATCCTGACGTGAGGCTCGACGCGCAGCTCACCGCGGACGTCGCCGAGATCGTGCGGCGCATCGACGGCGTTCCCCTCGCGATCGAGCTCGCCGCCGCACGCGCCAAGGTGCTGACCCCCGCGCAGATCCTCGAGCGCCTCCGCGATCCGCTGGCCCTGCTGGTGCGCGCACAGGACGACGGCCGCCACGGGTCGATGCGCCGCACGATCGTGGACTCGATCGCGATGCTGCCGGCGTGGGCGCAGCCTTGCGTCGCGGCCCTCGGCGCGTTCGCGGGTATCGTCGAGCTCGACGCGATGGCGAGCGCCCTCGCCCCCCTCGGCGTCGACGCCGCAGCGGCGCTCGAGGTCCTCTGCGATCACGGGTTGATCGTGCGTGCACTCGAGCGTGGTACGTGGACCGGCCGGTTCGTCGTGTTCGAGCCCGTACGGCAGCTCGCGGGCGAGCTCGCCGACCAGCAGGGCACGGCCTCGGCGTTCTCCGTCGCGCACGCGCGGTGGTACGCGGGCTGGGCGCGCGAGCTGACGCCGGCGTGGGCCACCGATTCAGATGCCGCCCACACGCAGGTCGCGCGTCACCTCGACAACGCCCTCGCCGCGCTCCGCGTCGCGATCGGGTTCGCTGCCCTGTTCGGGGAGGCGGTGCAGCTCGCGATCGCGATCGATCCTCACCTCGCGTTGCACGGCCAGCACCGCCGGCGCGTCGATCTGCTCGGCGCGGTGCTCGGCGCTCCGCTCGACGCTCCGCTCGACGTGGCGATCGAGGCCGAGCTGCGCCTCGCGCGTGGCTCCGCGCTGCGCGAGCTCGGCGAGCTCGAGGCCGCGGCTGCGGACTGGGCATGGATCGAAGCGCGCGCGGCGGCGGTCGGCGTGCGGATCGCCGCGCTCGCGACGGCGCGCCGCTCCGAGCTCGTCGAGATCGACGGCCGCACCGACGAGGCACAGGCGATGTTGCGGCGCACGATCGGCGTCCTGGCCGAGGCGCGCGGGCCCGCCGAGCGGATCGCGGAGGCCGAGCTGCACGCGCGCCTCGGTCACGCGCTCCGTCGCGACGGGACCCTCGACGAGGCGAGCGCCGAGCTCGGACGTGCACGTGCGCTGTTCGCGCATTGCCGCCAACGCGAGGGTGTCGCGGCGATGCTGTACGAGGCTGCGGTGATCGCGTTGTTCCGCGGCGAGCTCGACGCCGCCGAGCGCGGGTTCGACGAGGTGATCGCGCTCGCCACCGAGCTCGGCGCGCGGATCCAGGCGGCCGCCGCGCGCTTGGCGCTCGGCATCCTCGCTCAGGCGCGCGGGCAGCTGGACCGTGCGATCGGCATGCACGCCGAGGCGGCGAACGCGTTCCGCGACCTCGGGCAGCTACATCGAGAGGGCAGCGCGCTGTACTCGCTGGCGTCCGCGTACCTCGAGCGCGGCGACGTCCCCCAGGCGTTGCTCGTCCATGCGCAGGCCGTCGCGTGCATCGACGCGGTCGGGGCCGCGCGCTACCAGGCGCTGCTCGCGGCCCTCGCGGCGCTCGCGCACGTACGCCTCGGCGACGAACCGTCCGCGCGCGCCGCGTGCGCCGTCGCGGAGGCCGCCGCGGCTCGCTGCCGTCGCGAGAGCCCGCTGCGGGCGGTCCTCGACATCGTGCAGCTGCGGCTCGGCGAATCCGGCGAGCTCTCCACCGACCGCGCGCGCGCCGCGCGCGCGATCGCCGATGCGATCCCCGGCGACGATCCGCAGCTGTTCGCGCGGCTGGTCGCCATCGGGCGCACGCGAGCAGGGAGCTCACCCATGCGCGGCCTGTCGATCGCGGGGAACGGCGAGGCCTATCTCGACGGCACGTCGCTCGAGCTCGCGCGCCGGCTGCCGCTGCGCCGGATCCTCGCCGCGCTCGCCGCGCACCGCTCCGCCGCTCCGGGCGAGGCGCTCTCGCTCGACGCGCTGGTCGCGGCCGGCTGGCCGGGCGAGAAGATCCGCCCCGATGCCGCGATCAACCGGATCCACGTCGCGCTGTCGACGCTGCGTCGCCTCGGCCTACGCGACGTGATCGTCAGCGGCGAGCACGGCTACTTGATCGACCCAGCCGTCGTCGTCGAGATCGCGTAGATCGCCGCATACGCGAGCGCCACCGTCCCGAGGTCGTCCTGTCCGCGAGCGAAGGTTGCTCGGCTGTCGTTGGTGACGGCCACGGTGACCACCAACGTGCGGAGCGCTGTCCTTAGTACTGCGCCCCGCACGTTGGTGGCCAGCTACGAGCCCGAGCCCGAGTCCGAATCTCCGGGCTCGGGCTCGGGCTCGGGCTCGGGCTCGGGCTCGGGCTCGGATGATCACCAACTTGCGGGTACCTGTACTTAGAGCGCGCCCCACCGCACGAGCGCCGCGCGGACCTCGTCGGCATCGCGCGCGACCGCGACGCGCTCGTCGTCGACGGCCGTCACGCCGCGCCCGAACCAGATCGCACGCCAGCCCGCGCCGAGCGCGCCGACGATGTCGGCGGCCCACGAGTCGCCGATGTGGATGGCGGCGGCACCCGGCGCACCGAGGGTCGCGAGCGTATGCTCGAAGATCCGCGGGTCCGGCTTCTCGAGGCCGACGCGACCCGAGTCGATGATCGAGGCAAAGGGCGCGGCGATCCCGATCTCGGCGAACAGCTCCGCGAGCTTGCCCTCGGAGTTCGACAGCACGCCGACGATCGCGCCGCGCGCCGTCAGCTCACCGGCGAGCTCGAGCATCTCCGGCATCGGCCGCCGCCACAGATTCGCGCGTGGCTGCTCGGTCCACAGCCACTCGACGTGCGGAGCCGGCTCGGCAATGCCGGCATGCTCGAGCAGCATCGTCATCAGCGCGTGCCACGGGTGGCGTGCGCCCTGTGCCACCAGGACGTCGTAGCGGCTCCAGGCGGCCGGCAGCGCCGCGCCGAGCGCGATCGGGTCCACTGCCACACCACGCTCGGCGAGGCGAACCGCGAGGAAGTCAAGATCCAGCTCGACCAGGGTCTGACCGGCGTCGAAGGTGATGACGGGCTGGCGAATGCCCCGTTGTACCGCACCCCCGGGCTGGGGCGCCGGCGGTGCGGTACACTGCCCATCATGCCGGACGCGTCATCCGCATCCGCGCCCGTCCCCGGGGCGGTGGTCGTCTGGAGCGGCGCGACGCCGACGGTGCAGGCGTTCCGGATCCCTGCGGCCGGCCTGATCCTCGGCCGCGAGCTCCTCGAGAACACCTCGGACGATCGGATCAGCCGCCAGCACGCGCGCGTGGTCTGGCGCGACAAGCGGTTCGTGGTCACCGACCTTGGCAGCCGCAATGGCACCTACGCCGGCGGCCACGCGCTCGTCGATCGCGAGGTCACGGTGATCGCGCCGTCGATCGTCCGGACCGGTCGCACGGTCTCGGTCCTCATGGAGGACATCCGCAAATTCGAGGGTGCCAAGATCTCGACCCAGCACGACGCGATCGTCGGC
>JBKJUF010000149.1:0-11742 GCA_046590445.1 Kofleriaceae bacterium | reverse complement strand
CGTCGCCATTTCAGCGACATGACGCCTATCAGCGGCCTGGCACGATCGGTGCTCTAGCTCTTTGGCGGTTTCGGAATCGAGCATGCCCGGAGCTAGAGCACCGATCGTGCCAGGCCGCTGATAGGCGTCATGTCGCTGAAATGGCGACGCCCCGACCGCCGTTGCGTGCGCTGCCGCCCAGCGCGCGAAAGTCTCCGAGCTAACCGCGCGTCGGCGGGCCGAGCGCGAGGCGCTGATGGTCCGCAAGCGTGCAGCGGTTCTGGACGACGACAATGCCGGCAGCTTCGAGGATCTTCGCGGCGTCATCGTTCTTGATCCCGAGCTGGAACCACACGACTTTCGGACGCGGCTTCATCGCGAGGATGTCCTCGATATGCGCGGGTATCAGCTCGGCGCGGCGGAACACGTCGACCAGATCGACCGGCTGGCCGATCTCGGCAAGCGTCGCGCGGACGGGCTCGCCGAACAGCGTCTGCCCGGTGAACCTCGGATTGACGCCGATGATCCGGTAGCCCTCGTCGTGGAGATACTCGGGGACGTAGAACGCCGCCTTCTCGGGCTCGTGATGGATGCCGAGGATCGCGATCGTCGGCGAGCTCGTCAGGATCTCGCGGATCCGCGCGTCGTTGATCGTGGCCGACATTCGCAAACCATACCCCGCGTGCGCCCGCGTCGTGTCCGCGGCGGCTGAAAGATGATCTCACGGGCCGCTTCGTTGCATAGTCCGCGCATGCGACAGCTCGCCCTCGTTGCGGCAGTGGTGGCCCTGATCGGTGCGGCATGTGGCGGCAAGGAATCGACGACAAAGGCCGGCACGGGCACCGCGTCGAACCCGGCGCCCGCCACGCCCGCGCAGCCCGCGTCCGGCAGCGCCACGCCAGTCGCTGACCGCGATCCCGCGGTCGCGGCGCCCGCACAGCCAGCAGCATCACCGGCCGAGCCCGCGATCGGCGGTCATGACTTCACGGCGGCCGGACTGGTGCTGCTCGTCGTCGGCGCGTGCGGTGATGGTCCCCAGCCGCAGGGCTTCTCGGCGGAGCTGATCGCGAAGCACTGCGACGTCATCGAGAAGACTCAGCAGGCGTACCGCGATAGCTGGCTGTCGAAGGCCCAGCCGTTCTTCGCCGAGAAGGTGCCCAAGGACGTCCCGAAGAAGGTCGTCTATCCGTTCGCCGGCGGCGATCTCTCGACCGCGCTCACGGTGTACCCCGACGCTGACGAGATCACGACGCTCTCGCTCGAGCCCGCCGGCGACCCGCGGGCGCTCGCGGCGCTCAACACGCCGACCAAGCGTGGCAACCCGTCGCCCGCGCTCCAGAGGGCGCTGCAGACCGTGCAGTACGAGCTGCGGTTTCTCTACAAGGTGAACTTCAGCAACACGATGAACATGATCGAGGCGATGCGCGGCGGGTCGTTGCCGACGCAGCTGATCTTCGGACTGTCCGCGCTGAAGGTGCACGGGTACGAGGTCGTCGCGCTGCGCTACTTCAAGCTCGACGAGGCCGGCAAGATCGTCTACCTCTCCGACGACGACGTCGCGAACGCGCCGGAGGCCGCCGGCACCGCGAACGCGGAGAAGCGCAACCGGCTGTTCGCGAATGCCGAGGTCCGGTTCAAGAAGCCGAGCGGCCGCACCCAGATCTATCGCCACATCCAGACGAACCTCGACGACAAGCACATCGATGCCGATCGCCGGGTGCTCGCGCACCTCGAGCTGAAGGGGCCGATCGCCGCGATGACGAAGGCCGCGAGTTATCTGTTGTCGTGGGACAGCTTCTCGCGGATGCGTGACTTCCTCTCCGCGAACGTCGTCTGGATGGTGTCCGACGCGACGGGGATCGCACCGAAGTGGGGCAAGGCCGCCGGCTTCGACTACGAGCTGTACGGCAGCTTCGACGAGCCCCACATCGAGGCAGGCAACGCGATCGCGAAGAACTGGCGCGACGAGTTCAAGGCACAGCCGAAGCGCGCGCTGCCGTTTCGCTTCGGCTACTACGACAAGAACCTCGTGAACCACCTCGTGATCATGAAGCGCAAGAGCTGAGATCCGGCGGCGCCGATGTAGGCGTCGTCGGCACAGCTATCCTGATGTCCGATGAAATTCGTCGTCGCGCGCGACGGGATCGTACGTGGCGCGCGTTAGCATGACCCCATGGGGAACGCAGGGTGTCCACGTTGTGGAAGCGCGGTCGCATTATCCGATGGTCGTCCGTTCGTTGCTGCCTCTGGCGCGGTCTCGCTGTGGCACCGCGCCTGCTGGGAAGCGCGTGACGCACCGTTCGCCGCGGCGGCAGTCGTGCCAGCGATCCGTTACAGCCGGCCGCAGACCGTCGCGTCGCCGAATCGCGCGCGGCTCGCCGGCGCGGCGTCGATCGCGGCGGTGATCGGCATCGCGTTCGTCGGCTGGGCGACCGCGGGCACGCCGAGCTCCACGCTCGTCAACATCGACGTCTCGGCGTCCGAGGCGCTCGCGATTCGCAGCACCGGTGGCGCGAACGAGATCGTGCCGCCTCGCGTGATCCACCAGGCGGGCCTCGAGATCCCGACGGCGGATGGCGTGCCGCTCGACAGGGTCTACCCGTCGCTGCGCGGCTGGATCCATCCGGTATCCGCGGCCGGCGAGCGCGTCCCCGAGCTTCGCAGCCGCCGGTTCGGTAGCGAGCGCCGCGGCATCGAGCGCGCCGAGTGCGGCGCGGGCCACTGCGGCGTCGATCTTCACGGTCCGCGTGGCCGGCCGATCGTCGCCGTCGCCGCCGGGACGGTCGTTCGCGTCGAGCACAGCGAGCTCGGCGCCGACGGTCGCAGCGGGCGCTACGTCCGGATCGAGCACGACGACGGCACGCTGACCGCGTACATGCACCTCGACCAGGTCGCGGACGGCCTCCACGTCGGCGATCGTGTCGACGCCGCGCAGTACGTCGGCACGCTCGGCGCGACCGCCGTGTTCTCGGCGCCGCCGCACCTGCACTTCTCGCTCGAGATCCCGGACCGCGCCGGCACCCGCGGCGATCACACCGAGACCGAGTACGTCGATCCTGCCCCGTTCCTCGCCCGCTCGCGGATCGCGCCGGCCCCCGAGCGCACCGTGAAGCCAGCGTTTTGAGATCGGGGTCGAAGGAGCGAGGGGCGAGACGGGAGCTGTGGACGCCGTCTTGGTCTATCCTGCTCGTGGGCGACGAATCGCAGCGTGATCGTCGCGCGGCGAGGTGAGGAGCAACAGGTGCAGAAACGATGGCTCGTCCTGATCGTGGTACTCGGAGTCGGGGTCGCGCACGCGCAACCCGCACCCGATCCTGCGGCCGCGGCTTATCAAGAAGGGCGCCGCCTCTACGACATCCGGGAGTGGGATCAGGCGATCGTGAAGTTCAAGGAAGCGTACCGGCTGCAGCCGGAAGCGCGCTCGTTGTTCAACATCGCGCAGTCGTACCGCCTCAAGGGCGATTGTGTCGAAGCGCTGGGCTTCTACAAGACGTTCAAGCGGAACTACCCGACCGAGCAGACCGACAAGGTCGACAAGTTCATCATCGAGATGGACGCGTGTGCGAAGGCGGTGCGTCCAGCGGATCCGATCAAGCCCGTGGTGACGCCCGACGCGGTCAAGCCGGATCCGGTCAAGCCCGCCGACACGGTCAAGCCCGACCCGATCCCGCCTGTGGTGACCCCGAAGCCCGATCCGATCAAACCCGAGCTCGTCTCCGTGTCACCACCACCGGCCGCTGGGCCGCTCGACGGACGACCACCCACGCGGCCGGCTGCTCGCAGCTGGATGAAGTGGACCGGGATCGCCACGATGGGGGTCGGGGTGATCGCGATGGGGCTCGGCGCGAAGTTCGCGCTCGATGGTCGGAAGCTCGGTGACGATCTGCGCGAGGCGTGTGCGATCTCGTGCACCAGCGCGCAGGCGCTCGCGATCGAGGACAACGGCCAAGCTGCCAACTCGCGAGCCGTGATCGGGGTCGCGGTCGGTGGCGTCGCCATCGCGGGCGGCATCGTGCTGTTCGTGCTGTCGCGATCCGCGGGTGAGACACCGCCCTCGGTCTCGATCACCCCGACACGGGGCGGCGCGTCCGCGTCCTACTCCCTGACGTTTTGAGGAGCTTGATCGTGAGCAAGCATGTCGCGCTTGGTGGTGTGAGCCGTGGTCTCGTGCTCGTGCTCGTGCTCGTGCTCGTGCTGGCTCCCGGTCTCGGCTGCTACCAGACCAGCGTTCCGTCGTGCACGGTCAGTTGTGCCACCGACAGCGACTGTCCTGGAGACCTCCACTGCAGCGTGGGCGGAAAGTGCTCGACCGGCGAGGCCTGCGGGATGCCGTGCACGCCGAACGAATTCCAGCGCTGCAGCGCCACGACGATCGAGCGCTGCAACAGCTCCGGCGACGGTCTGGTCTCCGAGACCTGCGGGGCCGGCTGCAACGCCAATCGGGGCGCGTGCAACGCGTGCGTCCCCGACGAGCTCAGCTGTTCGTCGGAGACGTTGCAGAAGTGTATGAACGATGGCCCGGCGAGCCTCGTGGTTGCGACCTGCCAGTACGGGTGCGTCGCAGCTGCCGGCGCGGCCGTCGCGCGGTGTGCGCATCTCGCGCCGGCGTGGGCGCCGAACGCGTGCGACGTGCCGGCGACGAGCGACCTGACGCTGTCTGGGCCCATCTCCATCGACACCGACAACGTGAATTGTACGAGCATCGAGATGCAGGCCACGGGGCAGCCCCAGCTATGCGTGCTCCACTACCGCGCGATCACGTTCCAGCCCGGCAGCGTGGTCACGATCATCGGTTCGCGCATCCTGGTGTTCATCGCCGACGACGCGCTCCGGATCGAAGGCGTCCTCGACGTCGGAGCCAATTTCACGAACAACGGACCGGGCGTGGTCCCGGGCACGTCGTCGGGCACCCCTGTCAACGGCCCGCATGGAGGCGGTGGGGCGGGTTTCGGGGGGGACGGCGCGAGCGGCGGGGACGGCGACGGGGTGCCGCTCACTGGGGGCGGTGCGGGTGGCGCCCGTTTCCAGTTTCCCGACCCGCCTGATGTCGTCCCACTACGTGGCGGTGCGCGCGGCGGTACCATCATGCCGGATGTTGCGGGCTCCCCTTCCAGAGGCGGTGGCGGTGGGGGCGCGGTGGTGCTCGGGTCCTGCTCTGGGACGGTCACCGTCAACGGCGTGATCGATGCCAGTGGAGGCGGCGGCGAGCCTGGCTTTGATACCGTTTTCGGTACGGGCACGTCGTTCGTCGGTGGGGCCGGTGGTGGTGCGGGAGGCTACGTCGTCCTGCAGGGTCGGATCGAGCTCACCTCGCTCGCCGAGATCTACGCGAATGGCGGGGCTGGTGGTGGAGGCAGCTCGGCCGAGGACATGGCGGGCATCCAGGGTGAAGATGGCAGGCGATCCATGGGCCCTTGTGCACAAGGGGGGAATCCAAATTTTGGAGGTTTTCCCGCTGGCCGGGGCGGCAATGGCGCCTGCGTCGAGCTCGTAAGCGCGGTCCTCGTCAACGTCAACCCGCAGCCCGGCAACCCCGGTGACGGCGGCGGCAGCGCCGGTGGCGGCGGCGGCGCGTTCGGTCGACTGCAGGTGTTCGCGCCAGTCGGTCATCCTCCACTGGCCGATTTTTCAGCGAAGGTATCGCTCGAGATCGCGTCCCCGGCGGTGGCGTTGGTGCGCTGACAGGCTCAGGTCAGTCGCTTGATCGCCGAGGCAATCGCCTCGATGTTGATCGGCTTCACCATGTGGCTGTCAAAGCCAGCTTCCGCGCTGCGCTTCCGATCCGTGTCCTGGCCGTAGCCGGTGAGCGCGACGAGCCGCAAGGACGGAGTGGGCAGCTGGGTGCGCAGCTTGCGAGCGAGCTCGTAGCCATCCATCGCAGGTAGCCCGATATCGAGGAACGCGATATCAGGCACGAAGCCCGCGGCCGCATCGAGGCCCGACGGGCCGTCGAAGGCGACCCGGGTCTCGTGCCCCATCGCCGCGAGGGCCTCCGCCAGCATCTCGGCCGCATCCGCATTGTCGTCGACGATCAGCACCTTGCGGGCTTCGACCGCGAGCGAGGGCGGCCCCAACGCAGCCGCGTCGGCGTCGGGCTGGAGGGCAGCCAGCTCGAGTGCCGGAAACCTGATCTCGAAGTCACTGCCCCGGCCGACTCCTTCGCTGCGGACCGCAACCGTGCCGTCGTGAAGCGCGACGAGGCTGCGGACGATCGAGAGGCCGAGCCCGAGACCTCCGTCGGATCGATCGAGCGTACGCGTGCCCTGAACGAACCGATCGAACAGAGTGGGTAGCAGGTCCGGCGGGATCCCCAGGCCGTTGTCACGCACGATGATGACCACTTCATCGCCGACCCGCGAGGCGAGGATCTCCAGGTGTCCCCCGCGATGGGTGTACTTCGCGGCGTTGGTCAGGAGATTCGAGATGACCTGGCACATGCGCGCTTCGTCGGCGTCGATCACGAGTCCCGGCTCGATCTCCAGCTCGAGGTGGTGACGACGCTCCTCGAGGATCGGGCTGCATGCCTCGATCGCCTTGGTGATGATGTCGGCGAGCGCGACCGGTCGGCGGTGGAGCTCGACCTTGCCTTGCGCGATCCGCGAGACATCGAGCAGGTCGTTGACCAGCATGACGACGTGCTTCACCTGGCGTTCGATCACGTCGCGCTCGCGCACCGAGACGTGATCGACGCGCCGCTTCATCATCTCGATCGCCGTCAGGATCGGCGCGAGCGGATTCCGTAGCTCGTGACCCAGCATGGCGAGAAACTCGTCCTTGGCGCGGTTCGCGGCCTCGGCCTCGAGCCTGGCCTCGTTCGCACGGTCGAGCAGGCGCAGCCGTTCCTCGGCAGCACGCTTGGTCTCGGTGACGTCGACGAAGGAGATCACGCAGCCCAGCGGCTCTCCGTGGCTCCCGAGCACGGGGCCCGCCGACACCAGCAGCACGAGCGGTTCCTGCTCGCCCCGCAGGAGCGCGACCTCCCGGCCTTTCGTGGTCGCGCCGGAGAGCGCCAGATCGACCAGCGTTCGCGCGGCATCCGGGTCTTCGATCGATTGGAGTGGAAATGCCTCGGGGAACGGAAGTAGCAAGGGATTGTTCCCCGTCACGCGCTGCGCCACGTGGCTCGCGCGGATCACCAGACCGTCGGGATCACAGACGACGATCCCCTCGGCAGCCTGATCGACGATCCGCGCGATCAATCTCTCGTCGGCAACCATCTCCTGGCTGCGCTTCTGCTCCGAGAGATCGGTCGCGATCACGCACATGAGCTTGTGGTCCTGGTCCCAGCTCGCCGTCGCCGACAGATACACCGGCAGCGGTGTTCCATCGGCCGCCAGGAGCTCGACCTCGGCCTGGGCGGCGCCCTCGGAACGATCGCGCAACAACGCGTCGACCATCGGCTGCGACGAGGCCGCGACGAACGCATCGAACGCCGTGCCGAGCAGGCGCTCGTGCGGAACCCTCAACAGTCTTCCGAACCGGGCGTTGGCGTACACGACGGTTCGATCCGCGGAGAGCATCAGCGCACCCTCGTTCATCGTCTCCACGAGCTGGCGATAGCGATGATCGGCTCCCTTGAGCGTGAACACCTGATCGCCCGCGGGGCCCTGGACGACGAGCGCGTCGACGTCGCCGCTTCTGATCGCGTCGAGCGTCTCCTCGGCCTCGCGAAGCCGCGCTTCCAGCCGGTTCGGTGTGGGTTTGGCGGACCGGCGGGTCGCGCGTTTCGCCGGGGCACGCGCCGGCTCAGCCGACGATCGCGTCGCCCGCTTCGAAGCTTTGGCGGTCTTCTTGGTCACGGGATCACTTCTTGTGTTTGACGTCCAGGCCAACCAGCACCACGTCCCGGTCGGACAGATCGCCGATGAATCGCCGCAGCGGCAGCGGCAGCTTCTTGATCAAGGTCGGCACCGCGAGGATCTGATCGTCCTTCGCCAGCTTGGGCTGCTGGAAGATGTCGATCACGTCCAGCTCGTACGAACCGGCGAGGTGCTCGTCGCAGATCGCCTTCGCGTTCTCGATCGCTCGCAGCGACCGACTCGACGACCCGGCGACGTACAGCCGAAGCACGACCTTCTTGGTCGCCCGGGACCCGGTGGTCCGCTCGAACGCCTTCGTGGAGCTCTTGGGCTTCATGCCGACCGGGGTTTCTTGAGCGCCCGGAGATCGAGACCGACGAGCACGCGCTCGGCGTTCGAGAAGTCGCCGATGATCTTCTTCACGGGGGGCGGCAACTGGCGCACCACCGCGGGGAGCGCGAGGATCTGGTCGCCGCGTGCCAGGGCGGGATTGTCGATCAGGTCGACGACCTCGATCCGATATCGCCCCCGCAGATGCGTCTCGCAGATCTCCTTGAGGTTTGCGAAGGCCTGGAGGCTCTTCGGCGTCTGACCGGCAACATAGAGGCGGAGCAAGTACTCGCTGCTCGCGGCCGTCTCAGTCTTGCGTGTGGCCGTGCGGCGCGTTGTGGAGCCGCCGCGCGGGGCTGTACGCTTGCTGATCGGGCTCATGACTTCCTCCCCGGCTTGCCGCGCGCGCCCCCGCGCGTCTCGGCGAGCGTCGCGCGAGATTGCGCGAGTCGGACCTCGCGGTCGTGAAGCTCCTTGACGAGCGTTTGCTGATCCTCCTCCTCCGCCGCCAGCTCGGCACGCATCGCCTCGATCTGACTGTCGAGCAGCTTGCTCTTGCGGAGGAGCGCCCGTTGTTTGCGTTCGATGTCTTGCTGGCGCGCGAGCGCCTGGGCGCGCTGCTCGGACTCCTGGTTCACCCGAGCCGACCCGGTGAGCACGCCGTTCGGTCCCACCGCGACCGGGATCAGATCGACCCCGTGCGAGGTGATCAGGAACTCGCGAACCTGGTTTGAATGCCCCATGCCGCGCGACTTGACGAGGTACAGGCCGCGCGTGCGCTCGCCGGCGATCTCGATGTCGCGGACCTGAAACCAGGTATCGATGAGCGACGAGATGCCAACCTCGGTCTCCTCGAAGCCCTGCGCCGTCGTCAGCGACGTCACCAGGCAGGTGATCTGCCTCATCTTGAGGAAGTCGAACAACCGCACCAGCATCGACTTCACCTCGCCGAGGTTGCCGGCGGTCGTCAGGCTCGAGATCGGATCGATCACGATCGCGCGCGGTTCGAACTCCTCGATCAACTTGTGAATGGTGACGAGGTGCATCTCGAGCCCGAAAACCGTGGGTCTGGCGGCCTGGATCTTGAGGAGGCCCTGCTTGATCCACCGGTCCAGATCGAGGCCGATCGACCGCATGTTGCGACAGACCTGAGCCCCGGACTCCTCGAGGGCGAAGTAGAGCGCGCGCTCCTTGCGACGGCAGCTGGCCTCCGCGAACATCGCGGCGAGGCTGCTCTTCCCGGTGCCCGCCGTCCCCGAGACCAGGATGCTGGAGCCACGGAAGTAGCCACCGCCGTCCATCATGTCGTCGAGCGCGGCGACGCCCGTCGGCACGCGCTCCGAGGACACGGCGTAGTTGAGCCCCAGGCTCGTCACCGGCAGCACGGAGAACCCGGTGTCGTCGATCAGGAACGGGTATTCGTTCACCCCATGAGCCGAGCCGCGGTACTTGACGATCCGCATCCGGCGCGTCGAGACCTGATCGACGACTCGATTGTCGAACGAGATCACGCAATCCGACACGTATTC
Organism: Kofleriaceae bacterium; assembly: GCA_046590445.1. Classification (GTDB taxonomy): domain Bacteria; phylum Myxococcota_A; class Polyangia; order Haliangiales; family Haliangiaceae; genus JABFXX01. The sequence goes on along the minus strand of JBKJUF010000149.1, from coordinate 2,105 downwards.
CTCGAGCCCGTAGCGGGTCAGCGAGCCTTCGCCCTTCTCGGCCGTGATCACGGAGGTGACGCCGCGGTCCTTGAGCCAGCGGAACAGCCTCCGCAACTCGGAGCGCAGCAACGCCTGGTTCTGGAAGCCGGAGAACAGCGCCTCGACCGTATCGAGCACGACCCGCTTCGCCTTCACCGAATCGATCGCGTGCGCGAGGCGGACGAACAGACCTTCGAGGTCGTATTCGCCAGCCTCGTGGATCTCGTTGTGATCGACCTTCACGAAGTCGACCTGCAACAACTTCCGGGCGATCAGGTCGTCCACATCGAAGCCCAGCGATGCGACGTTCTCCGCGATCTCCTCCGCGGTCTCCTCGAACGCGAGGAACACGCCGGGCTCCTCGTGATCCCGGGCTCCATTGACGAGGAACTCCATCCCGAAGAGCGTCTTGCCGCAGCCCGCCGCACCGCAGACGAGCGTGGTGCGACCGTGCGGCAGCCCGCCGCCGGTAATGTCGTCGAGGCCCGCGATCCCCGAGGGGACCTTCTGAATGCCCGTCGATCGAGCGCCACGAGTCGATCGAGCGGCTCGAAGGGGTCGTGGGGATCGAGTCGTTCGAGCCGGACGAGTCTTGCGGAGCGCAGAAGATGGCAACGCCGTCACGGACACCTCGGGGGCAAGGGTTCAGCCGTCGGCAGACGGTCGATACGAGAACGCGAGCAGTGATCGCGATCGACCGCGGTCGGCACAGCGAGTGAGGTCGCTGCGATGCACGGTGCCTATTTCAAGACCTGCGCCGGTTCTGCCAGGCTTCGTAATCAGCGACTTACCGAGCGCTGCGGTCACGCGAGATGCGCGAACGAGCGCAGTGTGCGAGCCCGAGACATCGACTGCGCTTGGCCGCGAGATCGCTAGCTTCGTGGCATTCCGCGAGCTGCGCGCGGACGCACGGCTGGCCGTCGATCGTCACGGTCAGCGACTCCGCGGTCTTCTCCTTGCTGCCACAACCGACGGCGGCGACCGCGATCGCGCAGCACAGGACGAGCTTGGACGTGCCGCGACCGTACACGATCAGGCGGCGCTTACTGCTGCGCGTGGACCGCGAGCACGTCGGCGACGCAGAGCGTGAGCCGCTTCGCGGTCGGGACGTGAAGGAACTCGTTCGGACCGTGCGCGTTCGAGCCGGGTCCGAGGACCCCGGTGATGCAGAACTGCGCCTTCGGAAACTTCTCGCCGAGCATGTACATGAACGGGATCGTGCCGCCTTCGCCCATGTACATCGCCGGCTTGCCGAAGTGGCGCTGCGACGCCTCGGTCAGCGCCTTGTCGAGCCACGGCGCCATCTCGGGCGCGTCCCAGCCCGCGCTCGCGGTGCCAGCGGTGAACGTCACCTTCGCGCCGTAGGGCGGATCCTTCTCGAGCACCGCCCTGACCGCGGCCTGTGCCTTCTCGGGATCGACACGCGGTGGGATCCGGATCGACAGCTTGAGGGTCGTCGCCGGACGCAGCACGTTGCCGGCGTTACCGATCGGCGGCCAGCCATCCGCGCCGGTGATCGCCAGGCCCGGGCGCCAGGTCCGGTTGAGGATCAGCTCGACGTTGTTCTTGGTCACCGGCGTGACGCCGGGCTGGAGCGGGAACTTGTTCCAGACCTCGTCGCCGATCACCTCGGCGGTGCGCTCGGCCTGCAGCACGCGCTGCTTCGGGATCTGGGTCGCGAGCGCGTCGAGCTTGACGACGCCGGTGTGGCTGTCGTCGATCCGGTCGAGGAGCTGACGGATCACGCGCTCGCTCGCGGCGACGACGCCGGTGCCGTCACCGGAGTGCACGCCCTCGGTGAGGAGCGAGACCTCGAGGTTGCCGGTCACGAGGCCGCGCAGCGACGTCGTCGCCCACAGCTGGTCGTAGTTCGCGCAGCCCGAGTCGAGACAGACCACCAGCGACAGGTCGCCGATCCGCGGCGCGAGGTGATCGATGTATGCGGGCAAGTCGTAGCTGCCGGACTCCTCGCAGGCCTCGATGAGCACGACGCAGCGCGCGTGCGGGACGTTGTCCTTGCGCAGTGCATTGATCGCGGTCAGCGATGCGAAGATCGCGTAGCCGTCGTCGGCTCCACCGCGGCC
>JBKJUF010000535.1:0-13477 GCA_046590445.1 Kofleriaceae bacterium | reverse complement strand
CGAGAAAGCTCCCTGAGCACGCCCTGAGCGCGCCCTGAGCGCGCCCTGAGCGCGCCCTGAGCGCGCCCTGAGCGCGCCCTGAGCGCGATCAATGCTTGTCGCGATCGGAGACGTCGCGCGCTTCGGGGAGCGCGGCGGCGCCCGCGGCGCGATCGGGCACGACGTCGCGCGAGACCTTGGGATCGGGATCGCGCGTGCGGTAGTTGTCGAGGACCTTGTAGCGCTTGACGTAGAGCTTGAAGGCGAGCGCCGCGAGGAACGCGAAGCCGGCGAAGAAGAACATCAGGAACGCGGTCTCGCTGATGCCGGTCTTGGCGATCGAGCTGGTGACCGTGGCGTTGCGGACGCCGGCGTCGACGAGCAGCACCCAGAGGTTGCCGACGGTGGTCGTCAGGTTCCAGAAGCTCATGATGACGCCCTTCATCGCGAGCGGCGCCTGGCTGTATGCGAACTCGAGGCCGGTGGCCGAGACCAGGACCTCACCGAAAGTCAGCAGCATGTACGGCAGGAACTGCCAGAGGATCGTGATCTTGTCGCCGCCGTCGAGGACGAGCTGCAGGACGCCGGCGGCGATCCATGCGACGCCGGAGAACACGATGCCCCAGGTCATCCGGCGCAGCGACGTCGCTTCGTAGCCGCGGCGTCGCATGAACGGGTAGAGCACGAGGTTGTTGAACGGGATGAGGATCATCACGAGCAACGGGTTGAAGGCCTGCATCTGCGCCGGCAGGAAGTTGGTCTCCCACATGCCGAGCGGCCCGAGGTCGATGTCATAGCCGGGGATCGCCATGCCCTTGCCTTGCTCGACCCACGTCGTCGCCTTCTGATCGAAGAGCGAATGGAACGGCGTGACGAGCGCGAACACGATCAAGATCCGCAGCACGGCGCGGACGCCATCGACCGCGACGTCCGGATGCTTGCCGCGGGCACGTTCGAGCTGCATCGAGGTGCCGACCCCGCCGACTGCGAGCAGGATCACGAGCGCGAGGCAGATCGCCGGGACCAGCTCGAGGTACCAGAACGCCGGCGACCGCGCGGCGAGCGCGTGAAGCTGGGCGCCGAGCTCGCCGGGCAGCGCGCGGCCGAGCAGCAGGCCGACGGCCGAGACCGACACGATGATCGCGGGCGCCGCACCGGCGACCGCGAGGTAGTAGCCCGCGCCGCGCTGGCCGCTGCGATCGCGGCTCGTCAGCGCGGTCTTCACGACGTTCATGAACGAGTCGGGATTCTTCGGCGCGACGCCGACCATCACGTACTTGTTCTTGCCCGACAGCAGCACCATCGTCGCGATGAACATCAGCGCACCCGGGATGCCGAACGCGATGCTCGGCCCGAGCTCTGCGAGGAACACCGGCATGAACAGCGACGCGAAGAACGAACCGAAGTTGATGATCCAGTAGAAGGCGTCGAACACGACCTTCGCGAGGTGCTTGTTGCGTTCGTCGAACTGATCGCCGACGAACGATGCGACCAGCGGTTTGATGCCGCCAGCCCCGAGCGCGATCAGGAACAGGCCCGTGTAGAACCCGTTCCTGTTGTCCTCGAAGATCGCCAGGCACGCGTGCCCCGCGCAGTAGATCATGCTGAACCAGAAGATCGTGTTGAACTTCCCGAAGAACCGATCGGCGAGGTAGCCGCCGAGGAGCGGGAAGAAGTACACGCCCATCGCGAACGTGTGGAACACGTCCTTCGCGGCGCCGGCTCGCTCCGCCTCGGGGAGGTGGAGCATCAGCATCGAGAGCGGCAGAAACTGATACAGGATGTTCCGCATCCCGTAGTAGCTGAACCGCTCGCAGCCTTCGCTGGCGATGATGTACGGGATCTGGCGCGGCATCCGCGCTCCGGCCTGGTCCGTCACGATCGTGGCAATAGCACGGGCTACGCGCCGGTCCGCCACCCGCGACAGATCTTCTTGCACGGCCGGTCGGGCTATCATCGGCACCGATGTCCCGTGCTGGTGCCCTCGCGTGCTACGTGACCGCGCTGCTCGCGCTGCTCGCGGTCGGCGCGTGCTCGTTCGTGCTCGTGCGCGATCCACCCGCGCGGCCGCCGCCGCCGCCGGCGAACGCCTCGTGCACGACCAGCGCGATCGTCCCCGGCTTCGATACCGCCGTGGCCGTGCTGTCCGCGATCGGCGCGGTCTACTTCCTGACGAGCGACGATGACAACGCGCGGGTCGGCGCGGCCGTCGAGGGCGGCCTCACGATCGGCTTCGGCGGCTCGGCGTTCATGGGCTGGCGGAGTGTCGGGCGGTGCCGCAGCATGCAGCCATGACGACGCTCGGCGCGTGGCTCGAGCGCGCGCCGTTCGGGCTCGCGATGTCGAGCGGGTTCTTTTCGTTCTACGCACACACCGGGATGCTCGCGGCGCTCGTCGAGCGCGGCCTGACTCCAAGCCACGTCGCCGGCTCGAGCGCGGGTGCGATGGTCACCGGGGCGTGGGCGGCCGGCGTCTCGCCCACCGAGCTCGCGGACGTGCTCGCGCGCCTCGAACGCGCTCACTTCTGGGATCCGTCCGTCGGGCCGGGCCTGCTCGCCGGCAAGAAGTTTGACGCGCTGCTGCGCGACATGTTGCCGATCACCGACATCGCTGCGTGTCGGGTTCCGGTCGCGATCAGCGTGTTCGACATCCTCGCGCGGCGCACCGCGGTGCTCACGTCCGGCGATCTCGCCGACGCGATCCGCGCCTCGTGCGCCGTGCCCGCGATGTTCCATCCGGTGTGGATCGATCGCCGGCCGTACTGGGACGGCGGCATCCTCGACCGCGCCGGGATCGCCGGCGTCCCGACCGGCCGCCTGCTGTTCCATCACATCTCGGCGCGGCCGCCGTGGCAGCGCACGACCCGCCCGCAGGTCGTGCCGCGTCGCCCCGACCTCGTCTCGCTCGTGCTCGAGAACCTGCCGCGCGTGAACCCGTTCCGCCTCGACGCCGGCCGCCGCGCCCTCGAGCTTGCCCGCGCGGCCACGCACCGCGCCCTCGATCGGTCGCTCGCCAGCGACCTCGTCAGTGTGGACGTGACCGCACGAGCTTGACCGCGGTGCCGTACGCGAGCACCTCGGTGCTGCCTTGCGCGAACTCGGTCGCGTCGTAACGCATGCCGATGATCGCGTCGGCCCCGACCTCGCGCGCGTGTGCGATCATCTGCTGGTAGGCGTCGTGGCGCGCGGCCTCGCACACCTCGGTGAACTCCCGGATGTTGCCGCCGGCGAGCGCCTTGAACGACCCGACGATGCCCTTGCCGATGCTCGTCGCGCGCACCACGATCCCGCGCACGATCGCGAGATACCCCACGATCTCGTGGCCTGCGATGTCGTTGCCGGTCGTCACGATCAGCTGCTCGATGCGCTCGTAGCCGGTGCGATAGGGGTTGCCGGGCGTTGTGGTCGACGTCGCGTTCGGGGTCTCGGTCATTACCGAAGTCTTACCCTGCAACCTGCGGCAGGTTCGCTAGTCTTGCAGGACATGCGTATGCTCCTCGCGATCGCCGTCGGCACTGCAGTGAGCTGCACGCCGAGCTCGGACGCGGACCCAGCGCCCGCCCGCCCGACGAGCCCGGTATCTGCCGTGAAGCCAACCCGCACGTTCAGCGACGCCGCGTACGCCAAGCACCTCGCCGCGCTCCGCACGCGCCTCGCGTCCAAGCAGCTCGGCCACCTCCAGATCCGCATCGAGGATCCGTTCGTCGTGATCGGTGACGGCAGCGAGGAGGATCTCGCAGCGAGCGCGCAGACCGTGCGGTGGGCCGCCGATCGCCTCGAGCAAGACTTCTTCACGCACCGGCCGACGCAGATCCTCGACGTCTTCCTGTTCACGCGTGCTGCGACCTACGAGCACGGCGTCCGGGCGCTCACTGGCTCGTCACCGTCGACGCCATACGGCTTCTACTCGCGCCACCATCGCGGTCTGTTCATGAACATCGCGACGGGTGGCGGCACGCTCGTCCACGAGATCGTGCATCCGTACGTCGAGGCCGACTTTCCGGAGGCCCCCCGTGGCTCAACGAGGGCCTCGGTTCGCTGTTCGAGCAGAGCAGCGAGCGCGGTGGCCACATCATCGGGCTCACGAACTGGCGCCTCGCCGGGCTGCAGGAGTCGATCGCCGAGGGTGCGATTCCGTCGTTCGAGCAGCTGACCGCGCTCGACGTCGACGCGTTCTATGGCCGGGGCAGTGGCACGCACTACGCCGAGGCGCGCTACCTCCTCTACTACCTCCAGGAGAAGGGGTTGCTCCGCGACTTCTATCGCGAGTTCCGCGCCGCCCGCGCGAAGGACCCGACCGGCTACGCGACGCTCGCGAAGATCCTCGGCGAGCGCGACCTGCCCGCGTTCCAGGCGCGCTGGCAGACGTTCGTGACGACGCTGCGGTTTCCTTGACGCTCAGCGAGCCGAGCCGGCCGAGCCATCGGGCCCAGGCTTCGGCGCGTCGCTCGCGGAGCCCATCACGGCGGCCGAGCCGCTCGCGGATCCCGGACCAGCGGTCGAGCCGGGTGCGGGCTCGGGGAGCGGCGCCTCGGCGGGCAGCCTGGCTGGATCGGCGGCGGGCGGATCGGCGGCGGCCGGCTTCGCGAGGTGCGGGTAGACGAACTTGATCGGCGTCGTCATCTCGCGTGCGAGCTTTGGCGCGTCGGCGGCGTCGCCGGCCTTGACCTCGAGGTTGACGCGGACCTCGGGCGCGGCGGGGTCCGCGGGGCAGGCGGCGTCCTGCCAGGTCGCCTTGTACGTGTGCTTGTCGGTGAAGTCGGTCTTCGCGAGCGGGCGGGTGACCGAGCACAGCACCGTGCCGTCGGGGCGGGACACCGTCATCGTGTACGAGCCGACGACGGTCATCAGGCGGTGCTTCTCGTCGAACAGCTCGAGGAGCGGCATCATCCGGCCGGCCTGATCGATCTGAACCTTGAACGCCATCTTGCGAAGCTTCGGCGGATCCGCCTTCTTCTCGCCGCACGCCGTGGAGAAGCAGACGAGAGCGAGCGCGAGCACGAGGCGGCTGATCATCGCGCACAGCATAGCTGTCGGATCACCTGCGTGCCGCCCGGCGACGTCACCCAGGACGATCTTCGTCGCTCGAAACTGTCGCTCGAACAACCGCGCAACCAGGTAGCCTTCGATGGTGAGCAAGGCCTTCACCAAGGAGTCCGACGACGCCCCAGCGGAACCCGTCGTCCGCCTCGGCGTGCCGGTGCCCGACGGTCACCCGAACTACCTGACCGCCGGCGGTGCGCGCGCCCTGCGCGCCGAGCTCGATGCCCTCGGCCAGCGCACCCGTGACGCCGACGACGAGGCGCGCTTCCACGAGCTGACCGACCACCTCGCGAGCGCCGAGATCGTCGAGGCCCCGGCCGATCCCGATCGCGTCGGCTTCGGCGCCCACGTCGTCGTCGAGGACGAAGCCGGCAAGCCGACCGCCTACCAGATCGTCGGCGCGATCGAGGCCTCGCCCCGCGACGGCGCCATTGGCTGGCAGTCACCCCTCGCCCGCGCCCTGTTCGGCGCTCGCGTCGGCGACTCCATCACCCTGCCGCGCGGCGGTGACGTCGAGATCACCTCGATCACGTACGCGAATTAGGGACGGGTTCATCAGCGCCGCGAGCGCCTTGCCATCCTCGGCGGTCGTCAGGTCATCGTACTTCGGCGGCTTCGCCTCGGCCGTGAACGGCCCGATGACGTCGTTCGTGATCTTCGTCGGTAACCCGAACGCGCTCGCCGCTGCATCGGGTGGTGCATCGTCGCGCCAGGCCAGACGTCGCCCTGTCGAGACGCACGACGCTCAGCGCGCGTGAATCGCACCAATGCGCAGCTGCCGATCGACGTCGAGCACGACGACACCGACGGCGAACGCCGCCTCGTGATCGAGCGGGACGTCCGGTGCCGAGAACACGATCTCGACGAACGCGGCGAACTGCGACTGCGGAACGTCCTCGAGGCCGGGGATGTACTGCAGGTCGATGTGGCCGGCGTTCGAGACCTCGAAGCCGGTCAGGCCGCGCCGCTCGTCGATCGTTTGTCGCCAGCGGTCGACGAAGCGATCACGCGGGTTGCGCTCCTGGAACGTTGGCGTGCACATGGCGTGGACGTCACCGAGGCGACCGGCGACGAACGCTTGGGCGATCTTGGTGCCGTAGTCCTCGGCAGCGGGATCGAGGCCCGCGTCGCTTTCGGAGAAGGCTCGCTTGAGCCTGCGGGCGCTCATCACGATCGCTTGAAACACACCACTCGAGCCGGCTCTGCCGTCCTTACGATCGGTCACGCTTCGAGGGTACTACGCCTGCTGCTCTTCAGGTGACGGCGGTGTCGGTAGCACGAGCGGATGGAACATGGCGGGTGACAGCTGGCCAAGGACGTCACGCCCGCCCCGCGCACGTCCGCGCTTGGTGACTATGGGTTCGAGAGGATCCAGCTCAGACCCTGAGACGAGGTGGTCACGAGCTCCAGCCGCTCGTCGATCGTAAACGATCCGAGTGCGACCCACCCGGGGTCGGTCTGCAGCGTGACCTCTTGGTGGCAGGGGAACCCGCCGGCGCCGTCGCCGAAGAACACGAGCACCTTACCGCTCAGGCCGCTCGTCACGACGTCGAGGTTGCCGTCGCGATCGACATCACCTGTCGCGACGTTGGCCGGAAAGAACATCGATGAGAGCAGATTGCTTACCGGGCCACGCCCACCGTTGGCCCGCACGATCACGTCGCGCTCGGCGGTCCCGAGCCCGATCACCTCGACCAGCTCGTCCCCACCGCTGCCGTCGAAGTTTCCGGCGGCGAGCGCGAGCTTCGCAGGACCGCCTGCCGTGCCGGGGATCGTGCGCATGATCAAGTTGCCTGGTTGCGGTTGCTCGATGATCACGATCCCGACCTCGGCCGATCCGATCGCGAGGTCGTCGCTCGCACCGGCATCGAACTTCCCACGCGTCGCGCGCCAGATCGGCGGCGATCCGGGTAGCGTGACCGCGTTGGCCATCTCGAGCGAAGCACCATTCCACTGCCACACGATCAACATGTCGGCTCGTACGGTGATGAGATCCTGTGCGACCCCCGCCGGCGTGAAGTCGCCGACCACGAGGCCGTGTTGCGAGCCGCCAGCCAGGACCTGGAACGAGGTGCCGAACATCCCGGCCGCGCTGCCAAATGCCATCTGTGGTGAGTCCATGAGCTGTGGCTTGAACGAGGCGACCGCGTCTCCGAAGCCATCGCCATTGAAATCGCCCACCGCGAGATGCTCTGTAACGAGGCCGGCGGGAAGCGTGAGGATTTGATTGTATGTGGAGGTTATTCCGGTGCCGTCGGATTTGCCAAGCACGATGCCGAGCTGCCCGGCACCGCCGGTGACGAGATCGGGGTGGCCGTCGTTGTTGACGTCGATGACGTCGACGTCCGTCATCGTAATGGGCGTGATCGGCGCTGTCGGGGCCGCGTATGACACGCGCGTGCACACGGTGTCGCCGAGCGGAGGGCCAGCATCGCCGCCGCCGTCGCCGTTGCCGGCATCGTCATGTGTCGCGGACGACGACTCGCCGAGGGCATCGATCAACGAACACCCCGTCATGGCGATCGTGCATGCCATCGAGACCCACCGCATCGAGTCCCATGTTATTCGTTCTAAGCGGCTGCGGCGGTTATTTCTACCGCCTCTACCAGGATCGCGTTGAAGTGGATCCAAGGTACGTGATCGTCGACTCCTTGAATGCGGCGACGGACAACGGGGCATCGAGTTGCTTGAGCGCGTCGTCGCGATGCTGACCAAGATGTGCGACTTGTGACGAGGTCAACGTCTACGTTCGCGTCGCCGTCGCCGTCGCCGTCAACCCGCACGTCGCACGTCAACGCCAACGTACGCCAACGTCTACGATCACGATTCTCAGTTCACGCGCGGCGAAGCGATCGCCGAGCGCTTGCTTCATCGATTCCGTTCGCGTGCTCGCGTTCATCTCCCACCCCGACGTCACCACACGGATCCTCGACCGATGAATCAGCGCCGGGTCAGCGCTGAGGACATCGCGTCGCGCCGTGTCGACGATGGACGCGGTGCGTTGGCCCACTTCTGCACGATGGGATCCTCGCCGCAGCGCGCCTGGTAGTCGGCGCCGAACGTGCGAGCGTCCTGCCAGCGGCCATCCATCGCGAGCAGCTTCACGTATTCGTGCACGTTGAGACGGTCGCAACGCCCGCCGATCAGTAGCTCCAGATCATCGATGCGCGCCTTGCGATCATCGACGACGACCGCCAGCTCGCGGCGCATCTCGGCGCGCGGATCGCGCTTCGGCTCGGGGATCGTCGAATAGGTCCACGTCGCGACGGCCGCGACAAGCCCGGCGAGGATGCTCGCGACCGCGAGCCGACCGCGCCGGCTCACCAGCCGTATGCCGACAAGCCCGGTGGTGCGCGCATCGATCGCCTTCCAGTCCGTGCCGGGGATCGCGAGCCGTAGCTCGTCGAGCGCGCGCCGAGCGTCATCGAGCGGTGACGTATCGAGCGGCCGCGCGTCCTCGCGGATCGGCAGCACGGGCAAGACCTGACCGCGCATCTCGTCATAGCCGATCGTGTTCGTGCCGCGGCTCGCGAGGATCCCGCGCGCGCTGTCGAGCTGCCGCCAGATCTCGGGATAGTCATCGTGGAGCGCGTGCGCGGCGCGCCAGCGCTGCGGCCGCTCGGGCCCCTGCAGCTTCTCCGCGGCGAGCAGGCAGCTGGTGATCAGGCCTTCGGCGATCTGGATCGCACCGACCGCGCGGTCGTGCTCGTCGTGGTGGGTCGCGCCGTCGCGATACATCTCTCCCAGGATAGCCGAGAGCACGGCAGGCGGAAGGGCTATCGACAGTCCTCGCCGGTCGTGTAGGCGAAGCCGATGTCACGGTGAAATGCGAGCTCGAGCAGGTAGAACCCGAACGGCTCGAGCTCGTACGACGTGCAGACCGTCCGCCACCGACCGTCGACGGCGCACTGGAGGCCGGGGACACCGCACGGGACCCGCTTGGGCAGCGTGATCGCGAGGACCACGCCGAACAGAAAGGCCCAGCGCATCCCGCTGCTGGACATGCCGCGTGTGCGAATCACGTCCGTCGATCCTACCTCTGCAGCCCGGCCGTCGCAGTAACTTGCACGCGAGCCTCGGATTTGAGGTTGCGGAGTTGTGTGCGGCTGGCAGATCCTCGGCTCGTGCGGGCGGTCGTCCTCGGGTTCTTCGCGGTGCTCGGCACCGCCTGCGGGTCGTGCTCGGGGGAGGACGACGACGAGCTCGCTCCCGGCGCCTGCCGCAACGACGTCGGGCCGTTCATCGGTGAGGGCACGCACTACACCGCCGACGGCACTGGAAACTGCAGCTTCGAGGCGCCCCCGGACCTCATGGTCGCCGCGATGAACGGGGTCGACTACAACCGCGCGGCATGGTGCGGGGGGTGCGTCGCCGTCGAGGGCCCGCACGGCGCGGTCACGGTGCGGATCGTCGATCAGTGCCCGGGCTGTGCCCGCGGCAACCTCGATCTCAGCCGCGAGGCGTTCGTGAAGATCGCACCGCTGGTGGCGGGCCGCGTGCCGATCACGTGGCGCCCGGTCCCCTGCGAGGTCGACGGCGCGGTCGCCTACCGGTTCAAGGCCGGCTCGAACGCGTCCTGGACCGCGATCCAGATCCGCAACCATCGCTACCCGATCGCGAAGCTCGAGGTCCGCGACGATGCCGGCGCCTACCAGCCGATCACGCGCGCCACTTATAACTACTTCGTCGACTCGAGCGGACTCGGGTCGGGGCCGTACACGCTGCGCCTGACGTCGACCCGCGGCCAGGTCATCGAGGACGTCGGCATCCCGCTCGGTGACGCGGTCGTTCGCCCCGGCATCGCGCAGTTTCCGATCTGTCCGTAGCGATCGATCCGAACCTCAGGGCGTATCGGCACGAACGATCAGCTGGAGGTCCTCGAGCTTCACGAGGTCGGCCCAGCTCCACAGCACCCCGATCGCGCTCGCGCGCACGTCGGCGTGGACGAACGCGCCGGTCCCCGTGAGCTCGACCTCGAGCGTGATCGGCGGCAAGTCGAGCGACCCGAGCGGAAGGGTCCCGCCATCGATGGTCAGCGCCCACGAGACGTCGAGCTCGAGCATCGCGGTCGCGTGCGCCTCGTCGTCGTCGAGCCACGTGGTCATCACGCGCATCGGCTTCGCCAGCAGTGCACGGACGTTGGTCAGCGCCGCGTCGTACGCGAATACACCGGGCGGGATCACGATCGGCGCGAACGTGATCGCGAGACGATCGAGCGTGATCGTGCCGGCAGCGTCCGCCGAGATCACCAGCTCGCCGTGGTCGATCGCGAGGTCCGCGAGCCCGACATCCCACGAGCCGCCGGCAACCTTGCGGCGGGCCGTGATCGTGCCGGCGCTGTCGGTTGCGGAGAGCACGAGCCGGGTCTCGCCGGCTTCGAGACGTTCGCGGACGGATGCAGGCGGCGGCCGATCCGGCGAGCCGTCGACTTCGGGGTTGCAAGCCGCACAGAGGAGGAACAGGACGGTGGCGATGCGCATGACATGCCGCGCAGCAAACCGCAGACCACAGGTCGAACCAATGATGCGACGCAGATCAAGGCACTTCCGGTGCGCGCTGTCCGAAATGTCCGGCTCGACGACGTCGACCGGCCACACCGCTGACCACCGAGCGCCGCTCGCTGTCCGCCCCCCGCTCGCCAGCGTTCGCTGGCTCGCTCCAGCTCGGGCCAGCGGACTACTTGCCCTTCGCCATCGTCGGCTCGGCCGCGTGCAGCGCCGCCTGACGATCGGCGTGCGTGGCGATCTGCGGCGCTGCCTTGCTCACGATCCGTGACATCGCCTTGGTGATCGCCTGCGCGAGCCCCTCGGGTGTCTGCACCTCGAGCGGCTCGATCTCCTCGAACTGCTCGGTCCACAGGATCTGACTCGTGCGGGTGTCGGCGACCGTGAGCTCGATGACGATGCGGCCGACCCAGCGTGCCTTCGACCGGTCGATCTCCTCGAGCGCGACCACGCGACCGCTGACCACGATCGCGGCCTGATCGGAGACCTCGCGGATCACCGCGCGAAACCGACCCGAGCGCTCGAGCGCTTGCTCGAGGTAGTTGCCGACGACGACGCCCGGCGACGCGCTCCACCGATGGTACTGGTAGTAGTCCATCCGGTACGGCGTGGTCCGGTAGACGATCCGCTCGTCGTCGTAGCCGGCGTCGGTGGCCAGCGGCTCGAGCGCGATCACGGCGCCGCCTCCGCGCGCGACCGTCGGCGGTGCGGCGAGCTGGTAGTAGCGAGTTTCGGGGACCTTGCCGCCACACGCGGCGACGACAGCGACGAGCAACAGGAGACGCTTCATGGCAACTTCCTCTCCGACGGTGCACTCGAAAAGAACAGCCGCGACGGACGCTGTCGGACCTCGCGCGCGAGCTCCTTGAAGCTCCGGCTGGCCTGGCGCAGATCGAATACGGCGGACCGCAGCGCGCTCTGATTGTTGCTGACCATGCCCTTGAGCTCGGACACGAAGTCGCCAGCGTTCGTCAGGATCTGCGAGACCTGACCGTCGAGGATCGCGGTGGCGCTGTTCGCGGCGTCGTTGACCGAAGCGATCGTGGTGCGCAGCGCGACCCGGTTCTCCGCGACCATGCCCTTCAGCGAGTTGCTCGCGACCGCGAGGTTCTCGGAGGTTACCTTCGCCTGGATGATGATCTCGTCCATCGCCTCGTAGCGCTTCGGGTCGCTGAGCACGACGAGGTTCTCGACGATCTTGTTCGCGCGCGTCATGAGCTGCGTGGACTGGTCGGCGAGCACCTCGGCGGTCTTCTGCAGCTTGTCGATCACGGTCTGGCCCTGCACGATCTGGCTGTTCACCGCGAGGCGCGGCGAGGTCCGGGTGCCTTCGCGGAGGTCGATCACCTTGAGGCCGGTGATGCCCGCGTACTGCAGCATCGCGCGGGTATCGCTGTGGATGGGTGTGCCTTCCTTCACCGAGATCTTGACCCGCACCTTGCGGAGATCGACCGGATCGACGCCGATGTCGCCGACGGTCCCGACGGGCATGCCGTTGAGGTGGACGCGGGCGCCATTCTCGAGGCCCATCACGCTGTCCTCGAAGACGATGTAGTAGTGGTCGCGGCCTTCCCAGAACCGGAACCCGGCGAACACGACGACCACGATCGCGAGGAGCCCGAGGCTCGCCGCGGCGAAGATGCCGACGCGAAATTTGAGTGCCTTGCTTGCCATGGTTACCTCGGCTGCGCTTCTGCCTGCGGGGTCTCCGCGACGCGGTTGAAGAAGTTGTAGACCTCGCCGTCGCGCGACTTCACGAGCTCGTCGATCGTGCCGGCCGCGAGGATCGTGCGATGCGCGAACATCACCGCCCGATCGGCGACCGCCTTGATGCTCTGCAGCTCGTGGGTGACGATCACGAGCGTGATCCCGAAGGCCGCGCGGAACTTGAGAAGCGTCTCGTCGATGCCAGCGGCAACGACGGGATCGAGGCCTGCCGACGGCTCGTCGCAGAACAGCACCTCGGGGTCGAGGATCGAGGCACGCGCGAGCGCGGCCCGCTTGCGCTCGCCACCCGACAGGCTCGTCGGCTCGCGCGGCTCCTTGCCCGGCAGCCCGACGAGCGCGAGCCGGTTGCGCACCATCTCGCGAACGATCGGGATCGACAGGTTCGTGAGCTCGCGCAGCGGCAGCGCGACGTTCTCGCCGACGGTCATCGAGCCGAACAGCGCATCCATCTGGAACGCGGTGCCGGTCCGCCGCAGGAGCATGTAGCGCTCGTCGAGCGGCATCTCGTAGAGCGGCTCGCCGAACAGCAGCACGTCGCCGGAGAGCGGCGGCAGGAGGCCGGTGATCGTGCGCAGCAGCGTGGACTTGCCGCAGCCCGAGCCGCCGAGCAGCGCGACGATCTCGCCCGGCCCGATCGTCAGGTTCACGCCCTCGAGCACGGCCTTGCCGTCGTAGCCGACCGCGACGTCCCGACACTCGACGATGGGAGGTGTGGCGGTCATCCGTTCCTCATGAGGGTCGCGACGGTCGCGAACACCGCGTCGACCAGGATGATCGAGAAGATGCTCGAGACCACGGTCCGCGTGGTCGCCGAGCCGACGCTCGAGGCATCGCCGCCAGCGCGCATGCCGAGGTGACTGCCGGCGAAGCCGATGATCCAGGCGAACACGAAGCTCTTGCCGATGCCGTGCACGTAGTCGTGGAGCTGGACGCGCTCGGCGATCCGCTCCCAGAACGCGATCATCGACATGTCGAGCGTGAGGACCGCAACGATCATCCCGCCGAAGATCCCGATGAACATGCCCATCAGCGCGAGCGCCGGCACGACGAGCGTGATCGCGAGCAGCCGCGGCACGATCAGGAACCGCACCGGGTTGATGCCCATCGTCGACAGCGCGTCGATCTCGGAGCGCACGCGCATCGTGCCGAGCTCGGCAGCGATCGCGGCGCCGGTGCGGCCAGTGACGATGATCGCGGTCATCAGCGGCGCGGGCTCGCGCACCA
>JBKJUF010000464.1:0-5586 GCA_046590445.1 Kofleriaceae bacterium | reverse complement strand
GTAGAACGGCGCCCAGTCGAGGTTCTTTCGGAACGGCTTCTTCGTCACCGCACAGAAGATCGACCAGCGGAGGTTCGCCTTCACGAGCCACGGGAAGTGGCGGTGCAGCGAGGTGATCTGAGAGTCGGGGCAGGGGTTCGCGAAGTCGATCGGGTACCAGACGCCGTCCTTCCGGAGCGACTCGCACGAGTTGAAGTCCCAGCCGAAGAACGCGTTGATCGTCAGCGTGGTGTCGCGCAGGAGCTGCGCCTCGTCGGCGGACACGAAGTTCTCGTCCTGCGCGTAACGATCGTGAAGCGGCTCGTCGGGCAGGTACTTCACGAGGTGGGTCTGCGGCCCGAGGCCGATGCATCGAACGAAGCTATCGAACGGGTGCACCGCGGCCTGCAGGTGCATCACGCCCTTGCCGCTCTCCTCGTAGCGCTTGCGCAGCGTCGCCTCGTCGGGAACCCGACTGACCGCGCGCCAGCCGCCGCCGTCGTACGGCTTCATGAACATCGGGTACCCGATCCGGTTTCCGATCACGCCGAGATCGAACAGCTTCGCGTAGCTCTTGAGCGTCGGCGCGAGATCCGCGGTCGGCTCGTACGCCTTCGGCGGCAGCATCCAGGTCTCGGGGATCGGCATCCCGAGGTGCATCATCGCGCAGTACGACGTGTGCTTCTCCATCGACTGCACGGACCACGGGTTGTTGAGGACGTAGAGCCCGTCCATCAGGATCGCCTTTTTGATCCACTCGCGGCTCGTGTGATACCAGTGCGTCAACCGGTCGAGCACCACGTCGTAGTGACAGGGCTGACGCAGATCGAACGGCTCGATCGTGACGCGATCGACCGCGATCTCGACGGTGTCGCCCTGCCACGGGATCTCGAGCTTCAGCTTGTCGAGGATCTGCTCGAAGCAGAGGGGCCAGCAGATGTCGGCACCGAGGGACAGGCCGATCTTGCGCGTGACGCGTGGCATGAGAGCTCCGAGATTACTCGTAGACGTGAAGAAACGGACCAGGCATCAGCCACGACAATCCTTCGCGAAGGCGGTCGCGCCAGTTCTCCCAGTTATGGCCATCGCGGGCCTCGACATAGCGGACGTCCATCCCCGTCGAAAGCAGCAGCGGGACGAGCGAGCGGTTTTCGTAGATCAAGGATTCGTACATGCCACAGCTCACGAACACCCGCTCCGACACCGGTGCCGGCTCGGCCCGGAATCGGTTCATGAACGAGACGACCGGGTCGAACAGCGGCCCACGGTGGTTGCGATCGCCGATGTCGGTGAACGCGAACGATCCGGATTGCAGCAGCAGGCGGCCGTAGAACCCGGGATAGCGGGTCGCGGTCGACATCGCGGCGACCGCGCCGAAGCTCGCGCCCATCAGGCAACGGCTCTGCGGCTGGGCATCGAGCGGAAACAGCCGCTCGACGTAGGGCACGAGCTCCTCGGTCAAGAACCGCGCATGCCGCTCGTCGTCGGCGTACTCGTGCAGGCGATCCGGCGAGCTCGTGAACACCACGATCGCATCCGCGAACTCGAGCCGATCGATCATGTTGTCGAGGACGTTGCCCATCGACGCGTAGCGCAGATAGTCATGGCCGTCGTGGACGATCAGCAGCGGGTAGTAGCGGCTGCGCTGGAACCGCGACGGGATGTAGAGCCCGAACCCGCGGCGGCCGAACGTCTTCGAGTCGATCCAGATCTCGTCGCGGTGGCCCTTCGCGGCGGACTTGTCCTCGTGGATCCACGTCGGGATCTCGTAGCCGGTGCCGTGCGCGACCGAGTTGCCCCCGAACGGATCGCGCGCGGTGTTCTGGTTGAGCGGATCCTGCATCCACTCGCCGTGGCCGTTGCGGACCACCTCGAGCTTGTACTCGACGCGCGAGCCGGGCGGCAGCTGCAGCGTGAGGTACCAGACCTCGGTGTTCGCGACGCGCGCGAGCTGCTGCGAGGACGGCAGGCCGAACACCCAGTGCTTGAGGTGCACCGCCTCGGCATCGCCGCGCCACACGAACGTGATCGAGTGGCCCTCGACGATCGGGAAGCTGTGCTGCGCAAAGAATGCAGCGACCGCCTCGTGCGTGCGGGGGCCGGCCTCGAGCGCCTTGATCGACGGCGCCTTCACATCGGCACTCCGCGGAGGAACGGGCTCGAGAACCGGCTCGGCGCGCCATCCCAGTCCTGCTCGACCTGACCGGCGGTGGTCAGCCGCGCGCCGATCGCGCGCACGATCGCGCCGTTCTCGAACACCACGCGCGCACCTGGATCCATCGCGACGCAGGTCGCCGGCGCCATCCGCCGCGCGAACCGCTGGATGCCGAGCGTGGCCTTGTAGTTCACGCGGCGCCGCGGATCGGGGAGCACGACGATCCCGGGTGCGAGCCCGAGGCCCGCGTCGAGCACCTGCGCGATGTCCGAGCCATACGGCGGGTAGTCGTGGAACAGCACGATCCGGTCGGTCAGCACCATCGCGCCGGCCGCCCACCCAAATACCGGCTTGCCCGCCGCGAGCCCGAGCACGTCGAACAGCTGCAGCCGGTTGAGCAGCGACGCGATGTGACCGCCGGCGATCACGAGCGCCTCGGTGCTGTCGAGGATCGCGCGGAGCTCGTCGTGGTGCTTCGCGATCAACGGGCGCTGCGCCGGCCGCCAGCGGGCGTCGAACGTCGCGCGCAGCTGGTTGCAGCGATCGATGTGGTCGGCGTCGATGTGGCGGAACTGGTCGACCGAGACCTTCTCCTCCTGCTCGAGGAGCTCGGGCTCGACGTAGCGAACCGAGACCGTGCGCGCGGCGTCGTCGATCTTGTCGAGCCGGACCCGGTAGAACGTCTGGATGTGGCGGAGCCGGTGCTGGCGCGCCTGATAGGCCGCGGTGAACTCGCCGTCCTCGCGAAACACCGAGACGCTGCGCGTGTGGAGGCCGAGGTTGACCGCCGGCACCCCGAGCGTCGCGATCATCGCCGCGTCGTCGGCCTCGCGCTCCTGGTAGCCCGCGCGCACGAGCGCGACCGGGCCGCGGATCCCGAGCTCGGCGAGCGCATCGCCGATGTCCGGCGTGGTCCCCTGCGGACCGAGTAGCACCACGCGCGAGGTCATCCGTGCGCTCGGACCTTCACGGTACGGCCGACGATGTCGAGCATGTGGCGCAGGTGATCGTAGCTCTCGTGCTTCATCCGCACCCACGCGTTCGCCATGTAGCCGGCCTCGACGCCCTGGGTCGGCGTGCCCTCGGGCGGCAGGTACCAGTCGATCAGGTGATCGCCGAACGCCTCGCGGACCGCGCCGAGCCCCTCGTAGCCGGCGATCCGGCCGTCGCGATCCGGGCGCAGCGCGATGATGCCGGTCGCGAGTCGGCGCGACGGTCGCTGGCTCACGCGTCCCGCGGCGACGAACATGCCCCACTCGCGATAGAGGTCCATGTCGTTCGCGACGTTGTAGAGATCCCAGGCGCGCACGCCCGGCGGCCGGCACCCGATCTCGGAGAACTTGAGCCCCTTGGGTCCCGAGAACCACTCCATGTGGGTCGCCGACGTCTCGATGCCGAGGAGCGTGACGACCTTCTGGCCCATCGCCTTGACCTCGGCGTAGCCCGGCTGATCGATGCGATTCGTGGTCACGAACTGCGGCGAGATCCAGCGCGTGCGCATCGCCTCGAGCACGTTCGGGTAGTAGTGGGTCGCGAAGTCGTGGACGACCTGGCCGTCCAGCGACAGCGTGTCGTAGAACCCTTCGTGGCCCTCGATGAACTCCTCGACGGCGATCGAGCGCCCCGGCCGCCCGAGATCGAGCGCGCGCATCGCAGCCTCGAGCTCGCGATCATTGTCGGCGCGCGCGGCTCCGGATGCCCCCGCACCGTCGCGCGGCTTGAGCATCACCGGGTAGCCGACGCGCGCGACGAATGCACGAACCTCGTCGGCGGGCGAGGCCGCGGTCGACTCGGCGCACGGCACGCCACCCGCGCGCAGGATCTCCTTCATCGCCGGCTTGTCGCGGCAGAGGTACGCGGTGCGCGCGGTGGTGCCGGGGATCCCGGCGGCCTCGCGGACGTGCGCGCACGGCATGATGTGCGCCTCGACGGTCGCCTCGAGCCTGTCGACGTGCTTGTGACGCTGGATGAACCGCACCGCGTTCAGGACCTGCTGCTCGTCGCAGACGTTCGTGACCTCCTCGTAGTGGGTGAGCCAGCGCCGGAGCTCGTCGTCGAGGGTCTCCTTCGAGCGTTCGCCGATCGCGCTGATCGTCACGCCGATCTCGGCGAGGCCGCGGATGAACTGCTTCTGGTTTGCGGGGAACCGCGGCTCGATGAAGACGATGTGGATCATGGATCGGCGTCGGTGAAGCAGTCAGTGTCGCTGTGCGGCGGTGAGCCGCTGGTAGACGAGCTCGTATAGCTTGCCCTGGGCCGCCCACGAGAAGTCCTCGGCCATGCCGTTCTGGATGATCCGCTGCCACTGCTTCGGATCGCGATACGTCGTCAGCGCGGCCTCGATGGCCCAGCGCAGCCCGGCCTCGTCGTGGTGCTCGAACGCGAAGCCATTGCCGGTACCGGTGCGCGGGCTCCACTGCTTGACGGTGTCGGCGAGGCCGCCGGTGCTGTGGACGACCGGCACCGTGCCGTAGCGCAGGCTGTAGAGCTGGTTCAGGCCGCACGGCTCGTAGACCGACGGCATCAGGAACATGTCGGAGCCGGCCTCGATCAGGTGCGCGAGGTCGTTCTTGAAGCCCTGGTAGAAGCAGACCTGGCGGGGGAACGCGCGCTGCATCCGGCTGAACAGATCCTCGAGCGGCGGCTCGCCACTGCCGAGCACGACGAGCTGGAAGCCGTGGCGGCGGAGCAGGTCGAACATCGCGGGATCGAGGAGCTTGAAGCCCTTCTGGCCGACGAGCCGCGACACGATCCCGAACACCGGGACGCCCGGCACGTAGGGCAGCCCGAGGCTTGTCAGCAGGTGCTCCTTGTCGCGCTCCTTGCCGGCGAGCTGCGTCGCGCTGTAGTGATGCGGGATGTGGCGGTCGCTCTCGGGTGACCACTCGTCGTAGTCGACGCCGTTGAGGATGCCGACCACGGTGGCCGATCGCGCGCGCAGGAAGCCGTCGAGGCCGCCGCCGTAGGTCTCGCCCTGGATCTCGCGGGCGTACGTCGGGCTGACCGTGCTGACGCCGTCGGCGTAGAGGATGCCCTGCAGGAGGAAGTTGAGCCGCCCGGCCTTCATCAGATCCTGATGAAACAGGTGCGAGACCGCGCCGAGGTTCGTGTCGGGGCCCACCTCGACGGGGAAGCTGCCCTGGTACATCAGGTTGTGGATCGTGAGCAGCGTGCGGGTGCGCGCGAACCGCGGATCCTTCGCGAACAGCGTCTTGACCAGCATCGGCAAGAGCGACGCCTGCCAGTCATGCGCGTGGATCACGTCGGGCGCGAAGTCGAGGCGCTGGCAGAGCTGGAGCGCCGCGAACGACAGCGCGAGGAACCGGCGGTGCTCGTCGGCGTCGCTCGTGTAGAGCCGGCCGCGGGCATAGAGGGCGGGGCAGTGAATGAAGTAGACCGGCGGCGCCTTGCCGACCCGGAAAATCTTCGTCTGGTAGTGATGCGCGCCGAGC
>JBKJUF010000358.1:0-13192 GCA_046590445.1 Kofleriaceae bacterium | reverse complement strand
CGATCGACTTGAAGCTGCGCTCCTTGTCGAGTCGGAGCTCCTTGATGACCTCTTCCTGCGAGATCAGGCCGACGCGGCGCTCCTCGAGCATCCGCTCCTGCTCGTTGATCACCTCGCGGAGGTGCTCGATCTCGGTGAGCTGCTCGTTGAGCTTCTTCCAGCCCTCGTCCTTCGTCCGCGACAGCTCCATCAGCTGACGGGTCAGATCCTCCATATCCTCGCGGATCTTCGCGGTGTCCTCGACGGCTCGGGCCGCCTGACGCTCGCGCGCGGCCATGTTCTCGGCGAGCTCGCCCATCTCGTTACGCTGGCGCGCGAGCTCGTCGCGGGTCTGCTGGAGCTCGTCGCGCAGCTCGTCGGCGACGCGATCGTGCGCCGACACCTGCTCCTCGCGATCCTTGACCTGCGCGCGTAGCTCCTCGATGCGATCGCGCAGCGTCGCGGCCTCGGCACGCACGCGCTTGCCGTCGGCGACCTCGCGCTCGTACGCTGCGACCTGCTTGTCGAGCTCCGCGCGGAGGCCCTTGATCTCGCCGTCGGCCTTGTTCGGATCGAACTCGAGGCCGAGATCGACCATCACCTTGCTCTCGGCGTCCTGCGCGGGCGACCGGTTCCCCGCATGCATCGGCCCACCGCGACCGAACATGCTCGGGTCGTTGCGACCAGGTGCGCCCGGTGCGCCGCCACCCGATCCGGGTGGTCCGCCATATGGCAAGCCGCCGCCCGGCATTCCGGGCGCGCCACCACCCGGCATCGCTGGTGCGCCTGGCATTCCGGGTGCGCCCCCACCTGGCATTCCAGGTGGTCCGCCGTATGGCAGGTTTCCGCTGCCGGCCGCGGGTCCGGGCATCCCTGGCGCACCACCGCCGCCCGGCAACCCAGGTGGACCGCCGCCGCCGGGCATCCCGGGTGGACCGCCATACGGCAAGCCGGGTGCACCACCCGGCGGCCCCCCTGGCATTCCTGGTGGACCGCCATACGGAGCTCCGGGAATCGGGCCGCTACCACCGGATGCGTTTTGCGCGGAGCCCCCGAAGCCACCGCGGCTACCGCCGAACATGCTGTTGCCGCCGGGTGGGATCGATCCGCCACTACCCGGGCGTGCGGCGCCGCCGGGCACCGTCCCGCCGCCACCGCCAGGCATCGACGGAGGACCGCCGTACGGCATGCCCGCACCACCAGCAAGGGCACCGCCCGGCATGCCGGCGGCGCCACCAGGCATGCCGGGGGCACCACCAGGCATTCCTGGCGCTCCGCCAGGCATGCCGGGGGGAGCATTGAAACCAGCACCACCGGGGGCGCCCCCGAAGCCACCGGGTATGCCAGGACCGCCATGGCTGCCTGGTGCACCACCCGGCGGACCACCAAACCCACCGCCGCCCGGCGGCAGGCCGCCGAACCCGCCTGGGGGAGGAGGCGCGCCGTAGGGAGTGCCGGCCGACGCACCGCCGAAGCCGCCCCCCGAGGGCGCGCCGAACATCCCGGGCGCGCCAGCACCGACAGGAGCACCTCCGGGTGCACCAAAACCGCCGGGGCCGCTGATCCCGCTGGGCGGTCCACCACCAAACCCACCGGCCAGCGGTGGTGCGTCGTTGCGCTCGAGCACCATCGTGCCGCCCTTCTTCGCGGGGGGGGCACCGGCGGGAACCTGAAGCGGCTGCGGCACCACGTTCACGGCGCCTTCATCGATGAAGCGAATGGTCAGCGAGCCGCACTGGATCACGTCGGCGTGACCGAGCGCCTGCTTCTGCACGCGCACGTTGTTGAGGTGCGTGCCGTTCGCGCTGCCGAGATCCTCGACGACGAATCGGCCGCCTTCCATGCGGATCTGCGAGTGCCGGCGCGACACCATGCCGTCGTCAGTGCGGATCGCGCACTCGAGACCACGACCGACGTAGACGGTCTCGGCCGGAGACAGCTCGACCGTTCCCTCGCGGCCCTGGCTGTCCCGAAACAGGAGGCGTGCCATTGGGTAGACGAGAATGGTACCGGGGGGCGGACGCGGGCGCTAGTGCCCGAGAGTCCTAGCGCTCCCGACGAGAATCACTCGCGCTTGAAGACCGCCTCGGTGTTGCCAACGCGAATGATGTCGCCCGGCTCGAGGGTCTTCTTCGGGACCTTGTGGCCGTTGACATAGATGCCGTTCGTGGAGCCCAGGTCGGCTAGCTCGTAGGAGTTGCCGTCGAGCTTGCGAATCCCGGCGTGCTTGCGCGACACGGCCGGGTCGGCGAGCACCACGGTGTTGCCGGCGACCGAGCCGATCGTCGTGACCTCTTCGCTGAGGTTCAGGGTCTGGTTCGCCATCGGTCCGAGGATGAACTCGAGCCGGGCCATCGGCGCCCAACCGCAGAACAGACACTTCGTCCAGACCGGCAGCATGACGCGCCTGCAGCCGCCGCAGACCTTCTGGCTCTTCGGCGCGCTGTTGCGCTTCGCCACCACGATAATGACGACCAGCGCGACCAGCGCGCCGCCGACGATGACTCCGATCAGCGCCCCTGTCGACAAGCTGGACCTAGCTGATCGACTTGAACTTGAAGCTCGTCTTGCCGAGCGTGATCATGTCGTTGTCGACGAGCTCGGCCTTCGCGACCTTGCGGTCGTTGACGTAACACCCGTTCGTCGAGCCGCCATCGACGAGCACGAACCCGGCAGGCGAGCACTGGATCATGCAGTGGTCGGTGCTCATGAAGCCGTCGTTGACGACGATGTCCGAAGGCGGCGCGGTGCCGATCTTCGTACCTCCGGATCTGAGCTTGAACGTCTGGTACGCGTGCGCGCCGTTCAGCGGCACGAGCCAGCCGACGATCGGGAACCCGCCCTCGTCGCCGCCCGCGCCGATCATCACGGTCTTCATCGGTCCCGCAGGCTTGGGCGCCTCGGGTGGTGGTGCCGCCATCATCGGCATCGCCATCGGCATCGCCGCCGGCGCTGGCTTGCTGCTGAACACCTTGACGCCGATCATGACCATCAACAGCAACCCGGCGACCACGAGGATCAACACGAGCCACGGGAACCCACCGCCTGCGGTCTTGGGCTTCCACGTCGGCAGCATCACCAGCGGGAACGCCTCGAGCTCCTTCTGATCGATCTTGATGATGAGCTCGTGCTCCTTGCCATCCCAGGTCAGACCAGCCTTCTGCTTCTTGTCATAGCCCGGGAACACCAGGTAGTAGCGATCCTTCATCCGCTCGATGATCCCGCTCAGCTCGGAGGCAATGCCCTCGACCGAGCTCACCGTCTTCGCGCCCGGGATCATCGTCGTGATGACACTACCCTCGCCCGAGATCGACGACTTGTAGATCACGGCGAACAGGTCGATATTCTGCTTCAGCGCCTGCTTCTTGAGATCGCCGAGCTGGCTCTTCGCCGCGTCGTTGTTCGAGTCGTTGCCATCGCCGACGACGATCAGCGCCTTGCGCACCGTCGACGCCTTGGACAGCTCGGCGAGCCCGAACGTGATGCCCTGCACCATGTCGTTGCCGATCTTGCCGCGATAGTCCTTCTGACCGCCGAGCGCGCCGCCGGTGATCTCCTTGAGCGGGCCCATCGGGATCTTGATCTCGGCGCCCGTGGAGTACGAGATCACGACACCCTTCGAGCCCGGCGGGCCGGCCTCGCCGAGCTTGAGTCGATCGATCGCGGAAGTCAGGTTCTTGAGGACGCCGCTGTACTGCGCGGCTGGATCGGTCTCGACCTCCTCGTTACCGATCCAGATCTCGTGGCCGTTGATCACGAGCGCGATCGCGATCGTGTCGGTACCCTCGGTGTACTCGCGCTTGCTGACCGCCTTGATGCTGACCGGCGTCTTGGTTCCGGACTCGGAGATCGAGAACTTCTCGAGCGGGACGTTTGGCCCGCCGATGATCGTCGCCTCGATCGACGGGGCGTTGCCCTTCGTCTTGGCGTCGCCTTCGACGACTTGCTTGACCTGAAGGTGGACCTTGAGCTCGTCGGCGCGGGCTTCAGTCACGAACATCGTCGACAGCGTCATCGCGGCGAGCGCGACGAGCCACCCACCCGCGCACTTGCGCGTGGGAATGATCGACCGGCAGGAGGGAGCGTGTGTGCGCGTCATGTTCAGAGGCTCTTGAACTTCAGCATGGCGCTGCCGAACTTGATGAAGTCGTTGTCGACGAGCTCGTGCCGGTCGACGCGCCGGTTGTTGACGTAGGTGCCGTTCGTCGAGCCGGAGTCTCGGAGCACCCACACGCCGTTCTCCGCCTTGATCTCGGCGTGCTTCGACGACATGAACTTGTCGTTGAGGATCAGCGTGCACTTCGGATCGGTTCCGATCGTGGTCGTCGGCGACAGCGTGAACAGCTCACCGCGCTGCGCGCCCTGCAACGGCACGATCCAGCCAAGCAGCTGCATGCTTCCCGGCCCACCGGTCGCGTCCATCACGAACGCCTGCGTCTTCATCGCCTGACGCTGTGCGGGGGGGATCGCCGCTTGCTGCGCGATCTGCGCGCAGTACGGACAGCCGTCCCAGCTCTTGTCGAGTTGCTGCTCGCACTGCGTGCAGAACTTCTTTTTGAACACCCAGAAACCGGTCTCGCGAATCGGCGGGTTCGAGCTTGGTACCCCGGGTGCCCCGGGCGCCCCGGGTGGCCCCTGCATCCCGGGCTGATTCGGCATCCCTGGTTGACCGGGCATTCCCGGTGCCCCCGGCGTTCCTGGTTGCTGCATTTGTTGCGCTCCCTGTTGAGCCTGACCGCCAGCCTGATTCAGCTGCTGGTTGTAGCCACCGACTCGATTCGCTGCGGCCTTCCCGCGATTCGCGAGTGCCTTGGATCGATTGATATCGACCTTGATGTTGCCCTTGACGTTCTTGACGCCGACGATCTTGTTATTGATCGCGCGGAACGGGGCGAAGATGAAATCGAGATACTTGAGGAACACGTATTCATCCCCTCGCGAGGCGCGCACCCCGGCGCGGCCGCCATTCTAACACGCCAGCGGCGACCACCAGACGCCGTTCGCCGCACGTCACCACCGTTCGCTGGTGCGATGGATCCCTAGGACTGCTCGGTCGTTTGGCGGGTCACTTGGGCTGGAACACCCAGATGTGGAACATGTTGATGTCGCGTCCCGCCGTGATCGACTGCTGGCGAACCATCATCGACGTATCGGTGACGGCGTCGGCCGGGATCATCGCCGGCCAGTTTCGCCAGCGGTGGACGCGGTCGGTACCCACACACGACACCACGGTGGTCTTCTTGCCGTTCACCGTCATCTCGATCTCGTAGTCGCCATAGACGTAGTCCATGCGGCGTAGGATCACGACAGGTCGGCCCGCCGTGATGTTCAGCAGCTTGAACTCGCTGTAGCCGTCGACGTGCGCGCGACCGGTGTCCTCGACGGTGGTGCCGTCGGGATACTTGAGCTTCTGGCGCGACCGATAGGAGTCCTTGGCCTCCTTGATCGTGAACAGGTGCTTGTCCTCGGACTCCTTGTTGAGGATCTCGATCTCGTCGACCATCACCCACGTCGTGCCCTCGAGCTCCATCGATGGCTTGGGCTGCGGCATCACCTTGACCGCTTCCCAGTCGTTGATGTTGATCGCTTTCGGAGCTTCCTTCTTGTCCTCGGGCGCGACGATCATCGCCTTCTCGCCGGCGACGGCCGCCAGCGCGATCTCCGCGCACTTCGCCTGGTACGCGAGCAGGTTCATGTACGCGTCCATGTTGTTCTTGCCCTCGGCGAGCAAGCCACGAAGGATCTCGACCTGGCGCCGGAACTCGGAGAACTCCTTCTTCTGCGCGATCGTCGGGTGGTGGACGTCGACATCGAGGGCGAGCTCGCCCTGGCAATCGATGATCAGCCGCCACACGTCGAAGATGTTCTTGATGTCGAGCACGTTGGCGTACATCAACATCAGCGCCGTGTTGCATGCCTGGACGACATCGTGGCCGGAGATCACGCCGCGTCGCGTGTACTCGAGTGCGCCACGCCGGACCTGGCCGAGCAGGGTCTCCATGCGCAACCGGAGGTGCGGCGGCAGACTCGAGCCCGCCATGCCGCCCTTGGGCGTGTAGCGCATGTCGATCTCGTTCGGCTTAGGATCCGAAGGATCGCGCGCGTCGCGAACGCGGTTGACGCCCTTCTCGAGATAGATCCGCGCGAGCTCGATCTCGCGCGTGATGTCAGGCTCGCTCTGCGAGAGCTCGACGCGGCAGGACTCGAGCACGCGGCGATGGCCCTTGTACTCGAGGTTCTCCTTGTACGCGATGAAGTCGGTGAGCTCCTCGTAGTAGCGCAGCACGATGTAGACCGTCTGCGGGAGCCGGAACTCTTCGAGGTTGATGTTGCGGATCGCCGCGTCGAAGATCATGAGGTCGTTCCCCTGACCGTCGATGGCGTAACCCGGCTGGACCTCGACCGAGAGATCGCCGCGGGCGCGCGCGGTGACCCTGAGGTCGCTCGCGTAGCCGTAGACGATGCCGGCCGAGTGCATCAGCCGGTTGTGCAGCTTGCGCTTGTCGATGTGATAGCGCTCCGCGTCGTTCCAGTCCTTCTCGGTGGTCAGAAACCCCTTGAAGAAGTTGATGCGCTTGAAGCCCTGTTGCTGGTTCTCGCTCATGACTTTTCCTCGGGCGGTTCCGCCGACTCTGCTTCCACGGACTGGACGACCTCTGCGCCGATCCCGATGCCGGAGCGCAGGCCGATCGCGAAGAACTCGCGAAGCTCCACGTCTCCCTGCTCCTCGGCGAAGCGCAGGTAGTAATGTGTGTGCGCCGGCTTCTCCATCTGGATGATCTGATGGATCCGGATCACGGTCTCGGCGGTGACGGTCTCGAACTTCACAGGCATCGTGACGACGAAGCAGTGCGCGAGATCGACGGGCGGCAGGATCACCGAGTCGAGCCCGACCCGCGCGCCCACCTCGGCACCGTCGGCCTCGACGCGGAATCCCTTGAACGGCCACGTGTTCTCGTCGATGTCCGGCTCGTGCCCCGTGAACAGCTTGAGAAACAGCGAGAGCCCGCGCTTGGTCCCACGGATGCGATAGAGGTCGACGGCACGCTTGATCAGCGCGCGCTTCTCGGTGTCGGGCCAGTCGAGATCCAGCGTGAACGCAGTCCACCCCGCGAGCCAGTCGAGGAAATCCTGCGGCGCGACGTGCGGATCGTAGAACCGCCAGCCGTCGGTCAGGTTGACCTCGACCGAATCGAACATGTGCTCGAACACGAAGCACAGGTCGCGCACGAGGTTGCGACCGACCGCGTCGGAGCGCCGGTAGATCGCAGGCAGGTTCTCGAGGTAACCGCGTCGCGCGATCCAGATCGTTACCTCGGTGCCCTCGTAGACCATCTGTCCGCGCGCCGGACGTTGCTCGAGCACGGTGTCTCGATCTTCGTAGCTCTCGCGATAGAGCGTGACGATCCGAGCGAGGCCCGCGTCTTCGAGGACGATGTGCGCCTTGTTGAGCGGCCGCCCGATGACATCGGGGACGCGCACCACGCGGCGGTTGAGCAACTCGG
The DNA here is from genome assembly GCA_046590445.1 of Kofleriaceae bacterium. GTDB lineage: Bacteria > Myxococcota_A > Polyangia > Haliangiales > Haliangiaceae > JABFXX01. The sequence goes on along the minus strand of JBKJUF010000358.1, from coordinate 5,708 downwards.
TCGCCATCTCTGCGGTTACCGGATGTCGTCGCGGACCTTCTCCGCGACGTGAACGTGAACGAGGAAGGGGAGCTCGTCGTCGTCGAGCCGGAGGTGCTCGACCATGACGTTGCGATACTCGTCCCGGATCTCGAGGGCATCGACGCCTTCGACGCCGGGCACGCCTTCGACCAGGTGAATCAGCTCGGCCTTGAGCACCGGACGACCGAACTCCCAGCCCTTGCCGTCCTTGCCGCCGACGAGGGCGTGCAGGTTGCGGCGCAGCTTGAGCTCGATGTCCTTGCGCAGTCGATCCGACGTGCCCACCGAGCGCCGGATCAACACGACCCGGAGCGACAGGTCCTTGTAGCGCGGGCGCACCACGTTCAACACCGTGCCGACCAGCTTGCGCTCGTCGAGGTAGCGCTTCACGAACCGCAAGACCTCGTTCGACGGCACCAGGCGGCGCAACAGCTCCTCGCCTCGCAGCTCGCCCTTGGGGACGAGCGCGAGCGTCACGTGCCCGCGGTTCGAGCGATCCGGGACACACCGTGCACGCGCGAGGGTCGTCGATGCCCGCAGCGCCAACATCTCGTAGTCCTCGGACGTGACCGCGCGATCGCGACTCTTGATCGTGTACGGCGCGCGGTTCTTGGCCTCGTCGATCGACTCGCGATCGGCACCACCCATCGCCGGCAACGGATTGGTGACGGCCTCGACATACGCGAGTGCACGGCCGAGCGACGTCAGCGAGCCGGCGTTGACATTGCCGAGCGAACCGCCACCGATCCGATACGTCGGCGTCAGGATGTTGTTCTTGCCCTCGGGCGGCACCATGCCGCGTCGGCCGTCCCCGAACGTGATGACGCCGGTGACGTAATCGAGCGTGTAGTGCCGGCTGCGCGGGCCCGACGCGAAGAAGCTGTCAACGCGCTTGTAACGAACCCACACCTCGTTGCTCTGCTGGTTGTCTGGATCGACGGGCCGCGACGCATCTGCACCGAGGTCGGAGAGCTCCTCGACCGGCGGCTTCTGGCGCTCGCGGACCTCGACGACCTCGTCATCGAGCAGTGGCCCGCGCAGGAACTTGAAGTGCTGCATCGGCGAGCTGTCAGAGCTGCCGAGCGTCTCGTTGCGAACCGTCTCGACGTTGTAGGCGTCGATCGAGTTGGTCACGATCATCCGGATCCGTGGCGGCTTGACGTAACCACCCTGCTCGAGCCGCGCGCGCAGCCAGAACCGCTCCTCGGTGAACTTGCTCGAGCCAACCCAGTCATCGGGCGCGAGGAAGAACGCGAAGCCCGAGCTCGTGAAGCCGTGGGTTTCGTCGTCGACGGCGAGCGGTTCCCACTCGCGACCGTCCCAGTACTCCCAGACAACGCGCTGGCCGGTCTCCCACGACAGCCGGCGCATATTCTCGTACTTCTCGAGCTCGTTCGTCGCGACCTCGGCCTCGTCGGTCGGCAGCGCGCCGAGCCCGAGCTCTTCCTCGAGATGGAAGTAGAGGCCGAGCGGATCATTGGGAGGCTTGACGGTGAAGCCGAGGTAGAGCGCCGGCGACTCGTCCGGCTTGGCCTGGAACGGCTGGAAGATCGTGAACTCGGTGCGCGCGACCTCGGTGACATCCGTGAACTGGAAGTCGTTGAACGCGAGCGCGTGGCGGATGTCGCGGTAGTCCTCGCGGTAGCGGAACGTCAGCGAGCGTAGCGCGGGCGGCCGCAGCGGGCGCTCGTCCTTGAACAGCCACTTGTCGGACTCGAGCGTGTACGAGCCCTGTTCGCCGAAATCGCCCTTCTCGATGCGGACGCGGATCCAGCGCTTCGCAACGCCGTTGATCTCGAGCTCGGCCATGTCCTTGGGCCGGCGGAAGCTGACGGTGCCCGACTGCGAGAGCGCCTTGGTGTCGTCGTGAAAGCCGAGCTCGTCGCCGGCGCCGGGCAGCGCGCCTCTCGGTGCCGACCTGCCGAGATGACGCCAGCGCTTGCCATCCCAGTACTCGAACGCGAGCACGAGCTGGTCGCTCGGGTTTGGCCGCGGGATCACGCTCGAATCCGCGAGGAGCATCTCGATCGAGATGTACGCGTCGGCGGTCTGCAGCAACTCGTCGCACGCGAGGTAGAGGATGTTGTCGAGCTTCGGCTCCTTGCCGAACGGATAGATGTTCTTGCCGAGGTCGAGCGTCAAGAACGCGTTGCTGTCGAGGTTCGCGTAGGCATGCGTCGGCAAGATGCCCTCGCCCACGACCTCGACACGCGCACGCACCGTATCGATCTCGGTGTCCTCGGGCGAGTCGGGCACCTCGGCGAGGCGACCACGCATCCACAGCCCCTCGATGTGGTTGACGGTGGTCGGTTCGAACCGGAGCGGGCCAAGAAACGCGACCTCGCCGCGATCGACCTCGATCTGCGCAGCCTCGAGATCCTTCCACCGCGACCCCTCCCAGTACTCCCACTCGAGGAGACGCGCGAGATCGCGATTGCCGCGCTCGGGGGTGCCGAGATAGATGCGCAGCAGCGCGGCATCACCGGTGTTCGCGAACCGCGGATCGGAGAGGTACATGTACCGCTCGATGCGCTGCGCGCCGGCAAACACCTCGAATGCGCCGTCGCCACTGCCCGGCTTCGGATCGATATAGCGGCTGTTCTCGGAGTACGCCTCGTCGAAGTACGAGAAGCAGCGATCCGGCAGAGCCTTCGTGATCACGACGTCGCGCGCGGTCTCGAACGTGACCGTGTGCTCTTCCGTTGCCTGCGGGGTCGAGGCCTGGGTGCCACGAGGCACGCGCTGCTTGGTGGCCGCGTCAACGAGCGTGAACCGGGTCAGCGCCTTCGCCGCACGCGGCGGCCGCAGCTTGATCCCGAGCAGGTTGAGGAACGCGACGTAGTTCTTGTCGGGGACCTGGTTCAGCCGATAGATCAGGAGGTCGGTCATCCACGCCGCGAGCTCGATCAGCGTGATTCCCGGATCCGACGGATTGTGGTTCGTCCACTCCGGCGCGTAGCGCGGGATCATCGAGATGGCTTCCTCGACGATATCGTGGAAGGTGCGGTCGTCGAGCTTCGGCGGTGGGATCATGGTTGGCTGTGATTGGGCTGGAGAGATCAGACGCCGTTCGCGCCGTTCGAGGAGCCCGTCGCCTCGTCATCTTCGTTGCGCAGATAGAACGGGAACACGAGGTTCCGCTTGTCGTTCTTGCCGGCGATGACGTACTCGATCCGGATGTCGAGGCGGTTCGGCTGATCGACGTTGGGCATCGCGCGACAAACGAGCTGTTCGATCCGCGGCTCGTACTTGTAGATCGCTTCCTCGCAGTACACCTCCGCGCGCGCCGCGGTGATGTCGTTGTTCGGAGCGAACATGAGGTCGTGGATCCGGCAGCCGAATTCGGGGCGGTTGATCCGCTCGCCGGGTGCAGTGCCGAGAATGATAAAGATCGATTGCCGGACGTTCTCCTCGAGGGCGGAGCTCGAGACTCCGCCGTTGAGGTTCACGGACACCGGAAACCGAAGCCCCTTACCGAGAAAGTCGCGATCGTTCGCCATCGTGCAGTTTCGCTCAGCCCGCTACGGAGCGAAGCGACCCTGGATGAACTTCTTGCACTTGCTGCACGAGATCCGGGTCGAGAAGTCGACCTCCTCGATCGTGAGCGGGCGATGGTTGCAAAATGGGCAACCGGCCTCGCTCGGACGCCCTGCAGCGACCGTATCCAAAACGTCTTGCCACGCAATGAGCGCTTCCTCGTCCACCGGCGAGAGACCTTTCCTTTCCCACGGTTCGGCCACCAGGACGAACGCGCATGAATCGTAGAAACATGGCTCGCCGCGGTCAACGCACGGCGGTCCAATTCGGCGCCGTGTGAGGCTCCAAAGGTTCTCGGACGAGGTGCCGGGTTACTTCTTGTCGCCAGGCTTTGTCGTCGTGCTCGACGTCGACGCCGGACCGGAGCTCGAGACGTTGACGTCCACCTTTGCGGACGCAGCTGCATCGCGCTTCTCGTCGTCGATCCGGGCCTGGGCCCGCGACTCGGCGGCAGCTTCCGGATTGCGCACCGTGCCCGCGACCTCGTCGGCGTCCGACCGTGTTGCGCTCGCGTCGACACCGGTCCGCGTGCCGACCTGCGCGGATGCCGCGCCACTCGGGTTCGCTGCTGTCCGCCGCGCTTCATCAACCGGCTCGGTGGCGACATCTGCCCGTGCGACCGCGGAGTCGCGCTGGTTGAACTCGAGTTGCTCGGCGCGGCCGACCTCGCTGACCGGGTCCTTGTAGCCAGTCGTCTCGACCGCGCCATCGATAGTGGCGCCGCCGGCGGCGCGCGCTTCGAACTGCTGGTCAAGCTGTGCGCTCTTGACCTGGCGTCCGCCCGCATCGAGATCCGATTCGCCGGGCAGGTTGCGCTCGGTGACGCCGACGGCACCGCCCTTCGCGATCGCCTTGCCGTCGGGACCAACCTCGCGAACGATGCCCGCTTCACCTGAGGTCGGGCCGGCCTGGAACTGCGCGTCAGATGCTCCGCGGGTCGCATCGCCAGGCATGTCACCAACGCCTGGCGTGCCCGACGAGTCCACGCTCGTGTTGCTCGACACACCGCCGCCGCCGCCACCGCCGGTCCCTGCCCCGATCGTCGCCGAGCCCGTGGCGTCGGGCGCGGCCATGCCGCCGCCCGCCGCACCGCCAGCGCTCGCTGCGCCACCGATGTTCGCAGCGCCGTCCACATTGCCCGTGCCGCCGCCCTCGGCTACGCCGGTCACGCGACCGCCCGCACCACCGAAGCCACCACCGGAGCTCGCGACATCAGGGGCGCCACCACCGACATCTGTCGTGACGCCACCGGACGGCACGCCGACCGCGGCTCCACCGCCCGCGCCGCCGGCAGGCATGCCGCCGCCCGGCACGGCGCCACCGGCATCACCGGCATCACCGGAGATGCCTGCGCTCGCACCGCCACCACCAGTAACGTTGCCACCACCGCCGATTGCGCCGCCGCCCGTCGCGCCGCCGCCCGTCACGCCGCCGCCGCCATCGGCGATCCCACCGCCGGCGTCGCCGGCATCTGCTCCTCGGGCTCCGAGGCCACCACCACCACCAGCAGAAGCACCCGCGCCACCAGCAGCTCCACCCGTTGCGGCTCCGCCAGCATCGCCGCCAGCCGTCGCGCCACCGCCGGCTCCTGCCGCGGCTCCGCCGCCAGCAAGACCACCCGCGCCCGCGCCACCAGTCGCCGCGCCGCCTGCATCGCCTGCCGCTCCGTCGGTCGCGCCAGCACCAGCCTGGGCGCCGCCGCCAGCCGATCCGCCAGCGCCGCCTGCTACGCCACCGCTCGCGCCGCCGCCTGCATCGGCGGCTGCCGCGCCGCCGCCCCCACCTGCCGCGGCTCCGCCGCCGGCCGATCCACCAGCGCCGCCGCTTGCTCCGCCGGTCGTGCCACCGCCCGCATCACCCCCGGCTGCCACCCCGCCGCCGCCACCTGCCGCGGCTCCGCCGCCGGCCGATCCACCAGCGCCGCCGCTTGCTCCGCCGGTCGCGCCACCGCCCGCATCACCCCCGGCTGCCGCGCCGCCGCCGCCTCCTGCCGCGGCTCCGCCGCCGGCCGATCCACCAGCGCCGCCGCTTGCTCCGCCGGTCGCGCCGCCGCCCGCATCACCCCCGGCGGCCGCGCCGCCGCCGCCACCTGCCGCGGCTCCGCCGCCGGCCGATCCACCAGCGCCGCCGCTTGCTCCGCCGGTCGCGCC
>JBKJUF010000426.1:0-10067 GCA_046590445.1 Kofleriaceae bacterium | reverse complement strand
GGGCCAGTGCGGACTGGGGACGGTGTCAACCTTGTCAACCTTCGGGCCAGTGCGGCGCGAAAGGTTGACAAGGTTGACACCGTCCCCAGTCGTAATCGAAGTCTCGGTTCGCTCGGCGCGTTCCGTGCCACGGTCGATTCAGGGGACAGGGGGACTGGGGGACGGTGTCAACCTTGTCAACCTCTGGGCCAGTGCGGACTGGACGGACAGGGGGACGGTGTCTACCTTGTCAACCTCTGGGCCAGTGCGGACTGGGGACGGTGTCAACCTTGTCAACCTTCGGGCCAGTGCGGCGCGAAAGGTTGACAAGGTTGACACCGTCCCCGGTCGTGATCGAAGTCTCGGTTCGCTCGGCGCGTTCCGTGCCATGGTCGATTCGATGCGCTGCGTGGGGCTTGCTGCGATCCTGCTGACCGCGTCGGCGGCGCATGCGTTCGTGCCTAAGGACGCGGTCGGCGGTCGCGACGGTGGCGTTGTTGTCGCCAGTGGTCCGGACGTGCGGCGCGCGCGGACCGTCGAGACCATCGCGCCGGATCCCGCGGGCTGGCGCCGGCTGCGCGACCGCGACACCGGCGTGGTAGCCCAGCTGTGGGGCGGTCACGTCGATGTTCCAGGAGCGACCCGGGATCCCGTGCTGGCCGAGCGCGCGGCGCGTGGCTTCCTCGCCGCGCACCTCGCCGAGCTCGCGCCCGGGTCACGCCTCGAGGATCTCGTGCTGGCCTCGAACCGGCTCGACGGCGCGCTGCGGACGGTCGCGTTCTGCCAGACCGCGCACGGCCTGCGCGTGGTCGGTGGACAGCTTCACGTCGTGATCGGTCACGACCGGCTATTCGTCGCGACGTCGGCGGCGCTGCCCGACGTCCGCGTCGCGCTGCCGCGTGAACGCCAGGCCGGCTCGCTTGCCCGGGCGACCGCGTGGATGCGCAGCGCCACCACCGACGTGGCCGCGCTGCACCGCACCGGCGAGCGCGTCATCCTGCCCCTCGTGCGGGGTCCGGGTGACATCTCGTACGCGGTCGCCGATGTCGTCGACGCGACCGCTGGGCACGGGCGGTGGATGGTCTACGTCACGCCCGATGGCACGCCGCTACTGCGCGCGAGCCGCCAGCATCACGCGACCGCTGCGCTGCGCTACGACGTCGGCGAGCGGTACGCGACGGGTACGCGCGCCGCCGTGAATGCCTCACGCGCGGCGATCACCGTCGATGGCAGCACGACGACGACTGCCGCGGACGGGACGTTCAGCTGGCCGACCGCGACGAGCGCGGCGGTGATCCCCGGGCTCGCCGGCGCCGTCGTCCAGATCATCAACGAGGCCGGGGCGCTCGCGACCGCGACGCTGACCGCGCAACCCGGCGTCCCCGTGGTGTGGAGCATGGCGGGCGACGAGCTCGCGGATGCCCAGCTCTCGGCGTACGTCTACGGCACGATCGCGAAGGCCGCCGGCGCGCGCATGAACCCTGGTCTCGCGTGGCTCGCGCAGCCGCTCGAGATCCACGTCAACATCGACGATAGTTGCAACGCGTTCTCGACCGGCGACGCGATCTTCTTCTTCCGCGCCGATCAGCTGTGCCAGAACACCGCGCGGCTCGCCGACGTCGTGCATCACGAATTCGGACACTCGTTTCACCAGCAGTCGATCATCGCCGGCGCCGGCGCGATGGACGCGTCGACCGTCGAGGGCCTTGCCGACTTCTTCGCGGCGACGATCACGAATGACTCCGGCATCGGTCGCGGCTTCTTCTACACCGACGACGCCGTACGCGAGCTCGATCCGCTCGGCAACGAGCGCGCGTACCCGCGTGACCTCAGCTCGATCTCACACGTCACCGGGCTCATCATCGGCGGCGCGTTGTGGGACCTCCGCAAGCAGCTGATCGGCAAGCTCGGCACCCCCACCGGGATCGCGGCGGCGGAGAAGATCTTCGTCGGCATCCTCCAGCGCGCGGGCGATCTGACCGAGACATATGTCGCCGCGCTGACCGCCGACGACGACGATGGAAACCTCGGGAACGGCACGCCGAACAGCTGCGTCATCGAGAGCGCCTTCGGCCGCCATGGCCTCGCCGGCGCGAGCTTCCAGCCGACCACGATCGCGCCGCCGATCGTCGACGGCACGACGGTGTCACTGACGGTCACGACACCGACCGGCACCGCGTGCCCGCCCGCCGCGATCACCGGCATGACGCTGTGGTGGCGCACCGGCGCCGACGAGCCGGTCGCGCTCGCGATGACGCCCCAGGGCGCGACCCAGGTGACGACGTGGAGCGCGACGATCCCGACGCCACCCGACGGCACGGTGATCAGCTACCGGGTCATCGCGACACTCGATAACGCCGAGTCGATCGCGTACCCCGACAACCCCGCCGATCCGATGTACCAGCTGTTCGTCGGCACAGCGACGCCGATCTGGTGCGAGCGCCTCGACACCGATCCGATGTGGCAGCAGACCGGCGCGATCGAGTGGGATGTCGCGCTTCCGAACCCGGTCAACGGCGCGGCCGGCGATCCGCCCGCGCCGTTCGACGGGCCCGCGATGCTCGGCACCGATCTCCGCGGCGACGGCCGCTATCGCCCCGACATCATGACCGCGATCACGACGCCGCCGATCGATGCGTCCCGCTATGGCCGCGTTCACCTGCAGTTCCGCCGTTGGCTCACGATCGAGGACGCCGGCCTCGACGTCGCCACGATCCGCATCAACACCGCACAGGTCTGGGCCAACGCGGGCACGCCGGCACGCTCGCTCGATCATGTCGACAAGGAGTGGCGGTTCGTCGATCTCGACCTGACAGCGTATCGCGCCACCCCGTTCACCATCCAGTGGACGCTCGCCAGCGATCCGACCGGCAACCTCGGCGGCTGGAACCTCGACGAGATCTGTGTCGTCGGGCTCGACAAGCATCCGCTGTGCGGTGACGGCATCGTCGATCCCGACGAGACCTGCGATGACGCGAATGTCGTCGATGGCGATGGCTGCTCGGCGAGCTGCGCCGACGAGGCAGCCGATGACGGAGGCTGCTGCTCGACCGGCACCGATGGAGGCACTGACCCGACGGGGCCGCTGCTGCTGGGCCTCGGTCTACTCGCCGTCACTCGCGCCCGGCGCCGCCGCCGGCGCTGATCCGCCACCACGGATCGCGCGGCCACGATGCCCGCGATAAGCTGCCGCCGTGCTCGCGCGTATCCAGATTCCTCCCGAGGCCGTGATCCCGCTGGCGATCGCGACCGTCGCCCTGCTCGTCCTGATCTTCTTCGGCAACAAGCTCGCCGACTGGAAGCGGCGCGCGCCGGAGGCCGCATCGACTTTCGGGCTCGCCGTGGCGGGCGTGCTGACCGCGTGCGCGGTGTTCTTCCTGCTGAGCTGCGTGACGAACCAGTCGGATCCGAACAACCGACTTCCGGACGTGACCAACATCAACTTCACCGACGCGCCGGTCGCGGGTGGCATGGCCCTGCTCGCCGTCGTGTTCTACCGCTACGCGAACCAGCGGCTCGTCGCGCTGCTGATCGGCGTCGGCATCGCCGCGCTGATGTTCGCGAAGCCCTTCGTGTGGCCGGTGATCATCACCACCGAGTACGGCTCCGGCCCCCGCAGCATGAACGATCCGGAGCACCTGATGTTCTTCGGCCCGGCCATCGCGATCGCGATCGCCACGGTCATCGCGGTGACCCGCAAGCCCAAGCTCCGGTAGGAGGGTCAGACGCAACTTGCGCAACTTGTGATCTCCAAGCCGAGGAAATCGCTCACCGGATGGGTCAGACGCAACTTGCGCAACTAACGTTGCAATCCCATTGCATGTGTACTGTGGTTGCAAGTTGCGCAAGTTGCGTCTGACCCCTCGGCGCGTAGCGGCAGCGTGTGGACCGGGTTGCGATCGCGCGCGCAGCGATCGGAGCCGAGCGAGCAGCGGATGCGCAGGCCGGCAGCCTCGTCGGGCGACCGGAACCGCGTGTAGGCCGTCTGCGCGGCCTCGGCATCGGGCGCGTCGAGCGCGGCGAGCGCAGTGGCCTGCGAGCGCAGCAAATCGGGATCGCGCGGCGCCAGCGCGAGGCCTCGCGCGGTGGCAGCGAGCGCATCCGCGTGATTGCCGACCGCGACGAGCGCACGCGCGTAGACGGCCCAGGCACCCGCATTCGAGGGCGCGCGCGTGGTGCACGACTTCGCGGGAGCGACGGCCTCGGCGTACAGGTTCATGCGCATGTACGCGTCGGCGACGATCGCGTCGAGGACCGGCGGATCAGCGCCGAGCAGCGTGCGGGCCTGGGCCACGTGCGCGAGTGCGTCGGCGAGCCGGTTCTGCCGCGACGCGACCCAGCCGAGCTGCGCGTGGACCATCGCGCGGGCGCGGGCGTCGGGTGCCTTCGCGAGCGCAACGTCGAGGACGGCGCGTGCGTCGTCGAGCTGGGTCACCAGGCTCGCGACCAGCGCCATCCCGTGCTCGTAGCTACGCTCCCACGCCGGGCGCGCGGTGCGCGGGACACGATTGCCGATCTCGAGGCGGATCTCGGCGACGAGCGTGATCGGTTGTGGCTTGCACGGATCGAGCACGACGTCGCGGATCCCGCGGGCCGCCGCGATGAACGCCGCGCCTTCCGGGGTGCGCGCCGCGGCGCACGTCGCGGCCTGCATCGCGAGGTTGCGGCTGCGATGGCGAAGCCGCGCGGTGACGACGATCGACCGGATTCCGGTAGGGATGTCGAGCGTGTACCGCACCGCCTGCGCCTCGCGCGCGGCGAGCGTCTGGGTCGCGAGCTGGGTCCGGAACCTGGCGACGTCGTGCTCCTCGAGGACCTCGCCGCGCTCGTCGACGACCAGCGTGCGCAGCACGTGGGTATCTTGATCTCCCGCATCCAGCTCGTGCGCGAGCCCGGACGACGCGATGCGCACGCCCTTGCGATCCGCGACCTCGATCTCGATCCAGGTGTCCTGGATGTCGAGGACGCCGCCGGGGAACCGGTGACCCACCAGGAGATTGCGGATGACGACATCGAGCTCGAGGCGACTGCCCGGCACGACCGGCGCGGTCTCGGCCGGCAAGTAGCGCCGGGTGCCGACGCGCGCGCCGGCGACGTCGATCGATGCTGCCCCCTCGAGCTTGGCGCGGGTCAGCCGGAGCTGCTCGTCGTCACCTCGCATCGACGCCATCCAGGTGTGGCCGCCGACGAAGCGGTGCGACGCGACCGTCCCCTGCTTCGCGCCGAGCTCGTCCGCCGATGCCGGGACCCGCTCCATGTGACAGCCGATGCAGTCCTGCTTCTCGACCTTGTCGATGCGGCCCATCCCGTTGCCGGTGTACGCGGAGGCGCGCCACTGCCCCGGCTCGTCGATCCCGGTGAGGTGCACCGGCATCTCCATGTCGGGCGACAGGAAGCCGCGATGACAGCTCGCGCACAGCTCGGTATCGACCTTGGTCGTGACCTGCTGCTTGTGCCGCGCGATCGAGGCGGCATCGTCGAGTGCCGGCGCGTCGATCGGCGCGGCGTTCCACACGTAGCTGCCATTGCCGTCGTGGGTCGTGCGCTGGATGCCGTGGCACAGCCGACACGACACGCCGGTGTGCGAGCGGAGATCGTCGGCGGGGATCGGCGTGTCCGCGGTCATCAAGCCGTCGACGGTGAGCGGCATGTCGTGACAGCCGCCGCAATGCCGGCTCGCAGGCTTGCCGAGCTCCGCACGCACGCGCTCGACGTTGAACCGATAGATCGGGTTGCCGAACGACGCGAACGAGTGTGCGCTCGACGACCACTGCGCCGCGACATCGGGATGACAGCTCGCGCAGCTGTCGACGTCGGCGAGCATGGTGCCGTCAGTGACCTTGTCGTTGCGCTGGTCGTCGTCCTGGTGGTCGCTGCCACGTGGCGCGCGCTCGATCATCGCGAGGCTCGGTGCGAGCTCGCCGGGTGCACGCGGGATCTGCGCGAGCCACCTGCTCGCTGCGGTCGGCACCACATCCCGCGCGGGAGCCGTGATCTCCTGGCTGCCACACGCCACGAGCACGAGCATTGCGAGCCACTTCATGCGGTCGGCCGCCGGCGGCGCATCACGAGCGCGAGGAAGATCCACACGGCGCCGACCACCAGGCCGATCGGCGCGCCATCGGGTCCCTTGTCGCAGCCACCGCATCCGAAGAATTCACCGCACGTCGGGCGCGACTTCGGGATCATGTCGGTCACCGCCGGCTTCGGCGCGCCGCAAGCGACGCCCGGGCGCGGGCTCTGTTGCTTGACGAGCCAGCCGTCGTCGCCGCAATCGGGCGCTGCGGGCGCGCAGACGGCGAGCGTGCGAAGCGGCTCGCTGAAGTCCTCGGCACCCGGCGTCTGGCTCGCGAGCGCGATGGTCTCGCAGCGCGGGATGTCCGCGGCTCCGGCGATCGCGGCCGCACCGGCATGGCACGCGCACACGCCGACGCCGTTGCGGTCAAGGCACGCGCCCTGGCCACAACTCGCAGTCGCACATGCGTCGGGGAGCTGGTCGCCGCCGGCCCGCAGATCGCACGGCGGGGTCTGCGGCACGCAGGTCACCGACGGCAGGTTGTCGAGATCGGTGAAGCGCTGCGCCACGAAGCCGGCGTCGCACTCGCAGGCGGGCGCGCCGCTGCTCGTGATCACGCACTGTCCCGCGCCGCAGTAGGTCGACGCGCAGGCCTGCAGCTTCGTGATCTCGGCGAGCTGGGTTTGGTCGATCACGTCGCTCAGGCACGACCCGAGGGTCGGCGAGCTGCCCGCGAGGGCGAGCCGCCCGTTGAGCCCGCTGCCGAAGTCCGCCTCGAACGCGGGATCGAAGGTCATCTCCTCGGCGGAGACCCGCGTCGTGATCCGCGTGAGCGAGCCGTACTTGGCAGCCAGATCGTCGAGCAGCTGGACGCCCTCGATGACGTCGCCGGCCGCGAGGCAGTCGCTACGATCGAACTCGTCGCGCGGGCACTCGCACTGCTGGTTGTCGCCGACGCCGCACTGGTCGAACGAATTTCCGCAGCAGAAGCTCGGACCGCCGAACTCCGGGCGCGCACCCGCCGCGCGGTACTCGATCGCGAACGCGTCGCCGCCGGCCTCGTCGATCGTGCGCGCGAGCACCATCGGGTAGTTCGTGCGCCCGGACCTGTCGCGCGCGATCCGCGCGGGATCGATCGTCACCACCGGATGGCCCTGCGGCTTGAACGGCTTCTGCGAGTAGATGAACGATGTCACCGTCAGGTGCGGCTCGGCGGCGACCGCGGTCAGCACGAGCGGCACCTGCGGAAACGCCCCGCGGTACTTCATGCGGAGCGGCTTGATCGAGCTCGCGCCGGCACCGGGGACGAGCTTCGCCGCGACGAACACCATGTTCGCCTGGACGTACGACTCCATGTAGATCGACGTCGTCTGGTTGACGACGAAGCCGTTGCTGCGCAGCCACTGCGTCGCTGCCTCCGCCTCGCTCGCGCGGAACGTCACGGTCTGGTAGTCACCAACGACCTGCTCGCTGATCACGGTGACCGGCGGCTGTCCGTTCGCGCCGGCATCGGAGGCGCCGAACCCGGCATCTGGCAAGCCGATCGCGTCGTTCCCGCACGACACTGGATCGTGACGCGCGCACGCATACTCGGAGACCGGGCAGATGTTCTCGTCGGTGACCTGCACGGTCGGCTCGGTGAGCGAGTCGAGAAACCCGAACGCCGAGAGCGGCGAGATCGCGAGCTCCGGGACCTCGGGCACCGGCACGAGCCACGCGAACTTCGCCGGATCGCCGGCATACTTGATGAGCACGTGGGCGGTCACCCAGCCGGGCTCGACCTCGAAGATGATCTGCTCGGCGCGCTGGTTGACCGCGAACTCGCCCTCGGTCACCGACGGGGGCGACAGGCAGCCGCACGCGCGCGCCACGGGTGTGTCGACCACGAGGGTGGCACACGCGGCAAAGGACATCGCGAACCCAAGGGCGAACCGGTGACGGAGGCGCATGCTCCGGCACTACCCAAGACCCGAGCCACGGCCAACCATGGAGATCCACGCCGTTGGCGGTCGCGAGATGCAGCCCCGGTCACGGATCAGGGCATCGCTGTCATGGGACGGGCGTCATCGAAACGCGCTCCCGCGGGGGCGAGCTTCGAGCCCCAGAGCTCAGTGCACGAGCTTCGCCCGCTTGCTCGCGAGCGTGCGCTCGAGGCGCTGGCCGTCCTTGTCGGTCTCCGAGCGGATGCCGAAGTAGACCTTGGGACCGCGCGGGTCGTCGGTGATCGTCAGCTTGAGATCGAACGGCTCGGGGCCGTCGACGTTCTCGATCTGGAACTCGCTCGTGACCTTCTCCTTGGTCTCGGGCAGCACGAACCGGATCTGACCCTCGGTCGTCTCGAACATGAACAGCTCGAACGTGCCCTTGAACAGGGTGCGGTCCTGGAACACGCCGCCGCCCATGCTCGGCACGAAGCGATAGACAAAGAGCCGATCGCGATCGGTCTCGGGCATCCGGTCGAGCCAGTTGCGATCGAGCAACAAGGTCCTCGCCTCGTCGGGCGGGACCGCGCGCGAAGGCGTGGAGGACGACGAGCAGGCGCCGGCCGCGAGGCCGAGCACGAACAGCAGCGAGAGCACGATCGGGCGCATGGCCCGAACCGTAGCACCCTTGCAGCGTGACTCCGTACCCGCGTCGGCTACGCCGGCGGCGCCGATCCGGACCCGACGTACGAGAACCGAGGCGATCACACCGAGGCGTTCCAGCTCGACTTCGATCCGGCCGACGCTCACCGCGAAGGGGGTCGTCGTCGAGACGCCGGTGCTCTCGGGCGCGACGTTCGACGCCTGGCAGAGCTCTCCTGACGTCCGTCGCGCTCAGCGGAGCGCGTCGAAGTAGTGATACTCGGTGACCACCGAGGTCATCAGCGTCACGAAGTAGTGCTCGCCGACGGCGAGCTGGACCGAGCCATGCACCACGCCGTCGATCTCGCAGAGGAAGGCGAACAAATTGCCGGCGGCTGGTTCCGCGACGAACCGAAACTGCACCCGCGCTCCCGGCACGACCGGGTCCCCGTTGTAATTGGTGCGCCACACCCCACTGCGAATGAGGGTGCACTGGCCGACGGCCCGGCCATCGGTGGCGACCAGCGCCAAGCCGAACCGGTCGCCTTCGACGAACGCCGCCGGCGTCCGAACTGCGGCCTCGACCTGGAAGTTGGTGCCGAACAACTCGGCCTGCGGGTGATACGGCCCGTCCTCCGGTAACGCGGGCAGGCGCGCCGGTCCGTAGTCGTCGTCGCCGCGCTGCTCCCACGGGACGAAGCGAGGTAGCCAACCTCCGCTCGGCGGTGCGAAGCCGTCGAAGAAGATGCGCTCACGTATCGAACCGTCGGCACGCTCGCACGCATCACCGACCTCATCGCTGTCGGCGTCGCGCTGCTCGTCGGCGATACCAGGGCACACGTCACAGGCGTCGAACACGCCGTCGCCGTCCTCGTCGTGGTTGGGGCCGCGTGCGCACGCATCGCAGGCGTCATCGATGCCATCGAGATCTGCGTCCAGACCGAGGTCGTCGCGGTCAGCGCACGAATCGCACGCGTCGCCGGCGCTGTCGCCATCACGGTTGGCCTGGTCGGGGTTGGCGATCATCGGGCAGTTGTCGTCGTCGTTGACCACACCATCGCCATCACCATCGGGCAGCGTCGTCGCACGGAGGTCCAATACCTGGTTGCAGGCGGCTAGCACGAGGACGACCCACCAGAGCTTCACGCCCTCCACCCTACTCCCACTCGAAGCCGTGCTCAGCCCCCAAACTTGGCTGTCAGCCGCGCCGCGTGTGTGCGGCGACTACGCCGCGCACGCCTCGAGAGCGCCGTGTTCAGCGGGTCGACAACCTCGTCGGTCGACTCGGACGCCTCGGCTTCGCGGGACCTTATGGCCACGACCTCACTCGAGAACGCGAACGTATTTTCGTAGCAGGGCAGCGGAACGGGGAACCTGAATTTCAGCTCCATGCTTAGTACAGCTCCCCGGAAGTTGGTGGCCATTAGGCCGCCGCCTTGAGGAACACATCGGTCCAATGCGGGCGCCGCCGATACGGATCGTCGACGCTGGCGAGCACTTTCTCGAAC
>JBKJUF010000414.1:0-15113 GCA_046590445.1 Kofleriaceae bacterium | reverse complement strand
CGCGACGCCTTGAACACGAGCGCCTCGAAGCCGGGAGTGATCCTCGTATCGAACTCGGTGCTCAGCGCGTTGGCACGAGCGATCAGCTCCTGCGGATCCGAGAGGTCCGCCGGGGTGATCTTGTTGGTCACCTCGGCGGCCGAAAATCCCAGCATGCGCTCGGCGCCTGGGTTGAAGATCTGGATCACGCCCTTGGCGTCGGTCGCGATGCTCGAGAAGTTGGCGCTGTTGAAGATCGCGCTCTGCAGGGCTCCAGCCCTGAGCAATGCCTCTTCTGCCTGCTTACGCTCGTGTGCTTCCATGGGGCTCTTATTTCGGCGCGGCCACGCAAGCGTGGCTACGGGCTATCGGATGTGGTGATTGCTGAGAACGGACGAAGGACCAAGAGGGTAAGTGCAGAGTCACGCAAGCGGCCGGGTGGTCGTGGCATCCGTGGCATCCGCACGTGCGCCTGCCGGTCGGCGTGGTAGCCGGACCGTGAACGACGTGCCGTGCCCCAGCAAACTCTTCACTTCGATCGAGCCCCCATGGGCCTCGATGATCTGCCGCGAGACGTAGAGCTCGAACCGATCGAAGACCCGCGCGAGGTCGGGAGCCGCCATCCCGCTGCCGCGGTCTTGCACGGAAAAGGTAGCGAAGTCGACCTCGGTACCAACGGTCAGGTCGATGAGCTTGCCGCCGTCGTACTTCGCCGCGTTGTGGAGAAGGTTAGTGATCACCTGCTCCAGCAGCAGTCCATCCCAAACGCCTTTTACCTGGCCGGTGCCGTGCTGGAGGACCTTGACACTACTGCCCCTGCAGTCCGTGTGATGGCGGTCGGCGACTTCCCTCGCGAGCTCGACGAGATCAACCTCCGCGGGTTCGAGGACCAGCTTGCCAAGGGCGATGCTATCGACCGTGCTCATGTACCGATTCAGCCGCTTCGCACTGCGTGCCATCGCCTGGATGTCGGGTGAGACGATCTGCAAGGTCCGTTGCATCCGATCGATCTGGATCTGCAAACGCGACAGCGGCTTGCGCACTTCATGCGACGCGATGGAGCGGAACACGTTGCGATGCTCGATGGTGGCCTGGCTCATCTGGTAGAGGCGGGCGCTCTCCAGGGCCAGCGTTGCCCGGCGTGCAAGCTCCACCGCGAGGTCGAGGTCGGCCTCGCCGTAACGCGCTGCTGCTGCGGGACGTCTCAACTGGAGCGTGCCGGTGACCTTGCCCCGGACCACGAGCGGAACAATCAGCGTGCTGCCGCCAAGCGGGCTTGGTCGGCCGCTCTGCATCACTGCTTCGACCTCATCGGCCGGAATGGCGTCCGACGATGCGCCCCCGATGTCGGCACGCTGCGTCGTATCGTCATCGTCGCGAACTTGTAGCGTGCACGATGCTGCGAGCTCCGGCAGCGCCACGGCGGCCACCGTTGCCAGCAGTGCCTCGACGTCAAGCGAGCCGCCGAGCGGATCGTCGTCGCTGGGCCGGGGCCGGACGAGCGTTCGTTGCTTGTTCTCGGCCCAGCCAGCGTTCTTCAGGTAGGCGCGCCGATCGCGTGCATACCAGATGCTGCGTACGAGGACGCTCGCGTCGACCTGATCCTTCTGGAGGTAGTCATCGGCCCCGGCCGCGATCACCTGGGCGCCAAGGGCAGCGTTGAGGGAGCCGGTGAGCACCACCAGTGGGACCTCTGGTGCGATCCTGCGAATCGCGTTGACCCCCAGGAGGTCGAAGGCATCGGGTAGGGTGAGGTCAAGGAGGACGACGTCGACTGTGCCCGTCTCCAACTCGTGCAGTGCCTCCTGGAGCCGCACCTTTCGGGTCAGGAGCACGCGCTCCGGTGCCTCCTCGAACGCCTCGATGACGAAGTCAGCGCATGCGTCATCATCTTCGACGAGGAGCACACGCAGCGGAACGTCGTGCCCCTCGCGAGAGCTTGGCATCTTCATTCACGCACCCAGCGCGGCACCAATGCGAGACCTGTGCCTTCGCTGCCCCGCAGATCGGACGTGCGGGAACCTCGTGGTGCGCGCTGCCTCCAGCCGACGAGCCCTGACGCACAGTAAGGGCCGTGGCGCCCCCTCAACTGTGCGACGAAGGTCGCGTCATTTGCGTGCGCGTGCTCTCACCGCGCTGCCAGCTCGGCGCGGACGCGCTCCGCGAGCCACGTATAGCGGCGGCGGGCGTCGGCGTTCTTGACCGCGAGCTGGACGGCGCGCCGGCTGCCGACGATCACGACGAGCTGCTTGCCGCGGGTGACGGCGGTGTAGAGCAGGCTGCGCTGCAGCATCATGAAGTGCTGGGTGGCGAGCGGGAGCACGACGACCGGGTACTCGGAGCCCTGCGATTTGTGGATGCTCACGGCGTAGGCGTGCGCGAGCTGGTCGAGCTCGGTGCGCTCGTAGCTCGCGACGCGGCCGTCGAAGTCGACCTGGACGAGGCCCTCGCCCGGATCGATCGCGAGGATGACGCCGATGTCGCCGTTGAACACGGCCTTGTCGTAGTCGTTGCGCAGCTGCATGACCTTGTCGCCGCGGCGATAGACCCGGTCGCCGCGCGTGAGCTCGGGGGTGGAGCCGGCAGGGTTGAGGCGCTCCTGGAGGGCGCGGTTGAGGGACGCCGTGCCGAGCTCGCCGCGGTGCATCGGGGCGAGGACCTGGACCTGCTCGATCGCGTCGAAGCCGAAGCTCTTGGGGATCCGCTCGGCGACCAGCTCGACGATCGTCGCGAGGGCGGCCTCGGGATCGTCGCGGCTGATGAAGTAGAAGTCGGAGGTCGTGCCGGCGGGGGCGTCGAGATCGGGGAGCTCGCCGTGGTTGATGCGGTGAGCGGAGACCACGATCTTGCTCTCGGCGGCCTGCCGGAAGATCTCGGTGAGCCGGATCACGGTGGCGGCCTCGGAGGCGATCACGTCGGCGAGGATGGCGCCGGCGCCGACCGAGGGGAGCTGATCGACATCGCCGACGAGCACGAGCTGCGAGCCGGGGCGGAGCGCGTCGAGGACGGCGCGAAATAGCTGGGCGTCGACCATCGAGGCCTCGTCGACGACGAGCATGTCGATGTCGAGCGGGTTGTCGCGGCCGCGCTGGAAGCCGCCCTCGTGGGGCTGGTACTCGAGGAGCCGGTGGATCGTCATCGCTTCGTGGACGGTGGCCTCGCCGAGGCGCTTGGCGGCGCGGCCGGTCGGGGCGGCGAGCGCGACCTTGCGGTGCACGAGCTTCGCGAGGTGAACGATCGCCTTGACGATCGTCGTCTTGCCGACGCCGGGGCCGCCGGTGATCACGACGCACTTGTCGGTGAGCGCGGCCTCGACCGCGGCGCGCTGCTGCACCGCGAGCGTCACGCCGGTGACCGCCTCGAAGGCGTGGATCGCGGCGTGGACGTCGAGCCCGAGCGAGCGTGCGGGCGTCCGCGTCAGCTCGGCGAGCCGCACCGCGGCCTCGGCCTCGGCCTGGTAAGCCCACGGCAGCGCGCTGCACGCACCGCGATCGCCGAGCGTCTCGCGGACGACGAGCCGGCGTGACTCGAGCGCGGCGAGCCGGGCGGCGAGCGGTTCCTCGGGAACGCCGAGCAGCTCCGCCGTCTGCGCGAGGAGCTCGCCGTCGGGAACGTGGAGGTGACCGTCCTGCGAGCTGGTCTCGAGCGCGTGGAGGAATCCGGCCTCGAGCCGCTCCGGTGCATCGCGCGCCATGCCGAGGTTCTGCGCGATACCGTCGGCGATCCGGAAGCCGATGCCCCAGACCTCGTGCGCGAGGCGGTAGGGGTTCGCGCGCACGACGTTGATCGCGTCCTTGCCGTAGCGCTTGACGATCCGCGCCGCGAGCGAGGCGGAGACGCCGTGGCCGCGGAGGAACACCATGATGTCCTGGACGTGACGCTGCGCCGCGAAGGCCTCGGCGATCGACGCGGCGCGCGCGGTCCCGATCCCCGCGACCTCGGTCAGCCGCTGCGGTGCGCGATCGATCACCTCGAGCGTCTCGAGGCCGAACTTGCGGACGAGCGCGCCGGCGAGCCCGGGCCCGATGCCGGGGATCAGGCCACAGCCGAGGAACTTCTCGATGCCGACGAGGGTCTCCGGTGATCGCAGCTGGTAGGTGCCGACCTTGAACTGCTTGCCGTACTTCTTGTCGACGATCCACTGGCCGCGCAGCCGCAGCGGCAGGCCCTCCTGGACGCCGACGAGCTCGCCGACGATCGTGACCTGCTCGCGCTTGGGCGTGACGAAGCGGGCGACCGTCCAGCTCGTGTCCTCCGAGCGGAACACGAAGCGCTCGACCGTGCCGTCGAGCGTCTCCTCGGGTTCGGCCTCGCCCGCCATCCCGGCGTCATAGCATCGGCCGCGGTCAGCGCGGCTGGGCGGTCGCGGTCTTCTTCTGGGCGCCGTCGATGTACTCGACGGCGTCGGCACACGAGAGGCTCTCGTACGCCATCAACGAGTCGCGATCCGCGAACACGTCCGGGCACTCGGCCGTACAGCGCGCGCGAGCCGACGCGGACTCGCCGGCCTTGCACGACGCGTAGTGCGCACAGGCACCGCTGCACGTCCCGGTCAGCCGCGGTCCCATCAGCCGGTGGACGACGCAGCCCGCGATCAAGAGCGTGAACACGACGCCGAGCGACAGGCCTCGCAACGTCGCCTTCACAGCGCGCCGCCGTGGCGGCCTTCGCCGGCCGAGAACCTGGAGGCGCCGGTGACGGCCTCGGCGAGCGCCTGCGATCCGAGCTCGAGCTCCTGCATCAGCGCCTCGTCGAGCGGCTTGCCGTGCTGGAGATACGCGCTCATCCGATCGGCGCGCAGCGCGGCCTGCGGGAGCGCGGCGAGCTGGTGTGCGAGCAGCTTCGCCGCGGCCAGCGCCTCGCCCGCCGGGACCACGCGGTTGACGAGCCCGATCGCGAGCGCCTCGGTCGCGGTGACCGCGCGGCCGGTGAGGATCAGATCGAGCGCGCGCGACAGCCCGATCAGGCGCGGCAGCCGGATCGTGCCGCCGTCGATCAGCGGGACGCCGAAGCGCCGGCAGAACACGCCGAGCGTCGCGGTCTCCTCGGCGACGCGGAGGTCGCACCACAGCGCGAGCTCGAGGCCACCGGCGACCGCGTACCCGGCGATCGACGCGATCACCGGCTTCTGCAGCACCATCCGCGATGGCCCCATCGGCCCGTCGCCGTCGCGCTCGACCCGGTTCGGCGTGCCCGCCGCGAGCCTCTTGAGATCGGCGCCCGCGCAGAACGTG
Source organism: Kofleriaceae bacterium (assembly GCA_046590445.1). Taxonomy (GTDB): domain Bacteria; phylum Myxococcota_A; class Polyangia; order Haliangiales; family Haliangiaceae; genus JABFXX01. Next base: position 9,900 of record JBKJUF010000414.1, on the reverse strand, counting down.
CCGTGATCGCCGTGGAGGATCGCGACGCGCGCGGTGTCATCGCCGTCGAACGAGCGGAACGCATCGGCGAGCTGCTCGGCGGTGTCGCGATCGACCGCATTCCTGGCGGCCGCGCGATCGAGGATCACGATGACGACCGCGCCTTCGCGCTCGATGCGAACCATCCCGCGGCCAGCATAACGCGAATGAGGCGAACCGATCGATTTTCCGTCGGCGCGCAGCGCCGATGGAAAACACCGCGCGCCGAATGAGTCCCTGTAGGGGCGAAGCCGACGCCGGTCGCTCGAGGATTCGCGCGCACGCGCCTGCGAGTTTCCTGGTGGGATACAGTCGGGCGCATGGCCGGCTGCAAGCGAATCGCGATCTTGACGAGTGGTGGGGACGCACCCGGGATGAACGCGGCGATCCGGGCAGCCGCCCTCGTCGGCCGGGCTGCGGGCGCCGATATCGTGGGCGTCGAGCGCGGCTACAAGGGTCTCCTCGACGACGCGTTCGTGCCGCTGATGCCGGGCGATGTCGCCGGGATCCTGCGCGAAGGCGGCACGATCCTCGGCTCGGCACGCTGCAAGGAGTTTCACCACCGCGAGGTCCGCGACAAGGCGCGCGGGATCCTCGCGAACCGCGGGATCGACGGGCTGATCGTGATCGGCGGCAACGGCTCGCTCACCGGCGCGCTGCACCTCGCGGATCCGAAGGAGATCGGCAGCGGCGCACCGCTCAAGATCATCGGCCTGCCCGCGTCGATCGACAACGACCTCGGGATGACCGGGATGTCGATCGGCGTCGACACCGCGATGAACACGATCGTCGAGGCCTGCGACAAGATCGCCGACACCGCGACCGCGCACGACCGTACGTTCATCATCGAGGTGATGGGCCGCGATTGTGGCTACCTCGCGATGACCTCGGCGATCGCGGTCGGCGCCGACCTCGCGCTGTTCCCGGAGTCCGGCAAGCCGGAGTCCGCGATCATCGATCAAGTCGTGCAGACCGTGCTGACGGTTCGCGGCCGGAGCGGCTCGCGGCGGTCGCGGCGCGTGCTCATCATCAAGGCCGAGGGCGTCGCGATCCCGACGGATCGGCTCAAGCAGCTCGTCGACGCCAGGCTCCGCGACCACTCGCCAGATGCCGACCCGTCGGGGATCGAGACCCGGGTGACCGTGCTCGGCCACGTCGTCCGCGGCGGCCGCCCGTCGGCGTTCGACCGGCTCCTCGGCAGCCGGCTCGGCAACGTCGCGGTGCGCGCGCTGGTCGCCGGCGACAGCCACAAGATGGCCGCGTGGATGCCGCAGGAGCTTCCCGAGGAGGTCGGCGCGCGCTCGCCGTTCGATCCAAAATGCTGGCTCGTCGATCTCGCCGCCGTGCTCGCCGAGACCGAAAATCTTCTGAGTGGCCGCAGCCCGCTCACGCGCTGGCGTGCGGGTGCGTTCGACGAGATCGAGGCCGCGCTGCTGTTATGAGGTAGGGTGCGCGCGTGCAGCCGACCGAACGCGAGCTCTACCGATTGTTCGATGGGTCGCCGATCGGCATGTACCAGTCGACGGAGGACGGCCGCTTCGTGTTCGCGAATCGCGCGCTCGCCCGGATGCTGGCGTACGACGACGTCGAGCAACTTCTCGCGCTCGACATCGCCCGCGATGTCTATGTCGATGGCAGCGAACGGCCACGCCTGATCGCCGAATATCGAGCGCGTGGCGTGGTCGAAGGCGTCCGAACCCGATGGCGTACCCGCGATGGTCGCGTGCTCACGGTCCAGATCTACGGCCACGTTGCCGACGGCGAGGCCGGAGGCTCTTGCTTCGATGCGTCGGTGGTGGATATCACCGCGCGCGAGGCGCAAACCGCGACCCTCGAACACCAGCGCGAGGAGCTCGAGCGCACCGCGCGCACGCTCGACCTCGTCGTCAAGCAGGTGCCGGCGATGTACTGGCTCGTCGACCACGAGCTGCGGATCCTGCTGACTGGCGGAGCGATCGCGCAGGTCCTCGGCTACGAGCCAGACCGCTGGGTCGGCACGACGCTGTACGAGGTTCAAGCCGCCGACCCCGCCAGCCACGACCCGGTCGATGGACATCGCCGCGCGCTCGCCGGCCAGACCGTCACCTATCTCACCCACTACCGCGACAAGCAGCTGCAGAACACGATCGCGCCGCACCGTCGCGACGGCGAGATCGTCGGTGCCATCGGTACGGCGATCGACGTCACCGCGCTACGCATGCTCGAGCGCCGCATGGTCGACGCGCAGCGCGCCGAGAGCCTCGGCGTGCTCGCCGGTGGGCTCGCCCACGACTTCAACAACCTGCTCGTCGCCATCCTCGGCAACGCTGATCTGGGCCTGCGCGACACCGTAGTTGGCTCGCCCGGTCACGCCGCGCTCGAGAACGTACGCCACGCGAGCCTGCGTGCCGCCGAGCTCACGGAGCAGTTGCTGGCCTATGCAGGACGGGGAGGCGTGAGCTCGACCGTGGTGACCACCCGACCTCTCGTCGACGAGCTGCTGCGGATCTCGGCACCGACGATACCGGCCAATGTGCTGGTCACCGTCGACATCGCGCCCGAGCTCGCGATGAGCGGCGATCCGGCGCAGATCCGCCAGGTCTTGCTCAACCTGATCGCGAACGCACGCGACGCGATCGGTGCGCGAGCTGGCGCGATCGCGATCAACGCGCGGCTCTGGCAGCATGATGGACTCGACGACGCGACCGACGTCGTCTCCGCGAGCGGCGCCGGCGCGTACGTGCTCGTCGAGGTCGTCGACAACGGGCCCGGCGTGGATGATCAGACCCGACGACGGATCTTCGAGCCGTTCTTCACGACCAAGCCTACCGGTCACGGCCTCGGGCTCGCCGCCGTCCTCGGCATCGTGCGGGCCCACGGCGGCGGGCTCCGACTCAGCTCGTCACCCGGCGAAGGCGCGCGCTTCAGCGTGCTGTGGCCTGCCGCCACGACAGCCGCCGAGCTGCCGATCGCGCAGCCCGACACGACGCGCAAGACCGTGCTGGTGATCGACGACGAGAAGCTCGTGCGCGAGGTCCTCGCGCGAATGATCGAGGACCTCGGCTACACGACGCTCACCGCAGGTGATGGCGCGACCGGCGTCGAGCTCGCGGCGCGCGAGGCGGTCGACATCGTCCTCGTCGACATGACGATGCCGCAGATGAGTGGCGCCCAGGTGATCGCCGCCTTGCGCGTCATCAAGCCACACCTCCCGATCGTGCTGTGCAGTGGTTACGACCGCGACGGCCGAGGTCCGGTCCAGGCCGACGCGTATTTGCCGAAGCCGTTCCGGATCGAGGCCCTCGAACAGACGCTGGCGAAGCTGCTGGCGCGACCGTCCTGAAGAACTGTGAACCGGCTCGATGTGCCGCTCGCGTCACGAGTCGGTATAAGGAGTAAACGTGGTGAACGTGCACCTCAAGCGCTGGCTCCCGCGGCTGATCGTCCTCGCGCTGATCGGCGGCGGCATTGGCTTCCTCGTCATCAAGAAGCCATGGGCGAAGGGCAAGACGCCGATCACCTACCAGACAGTCTCGGTCGGCAAGGGTTCGATCGCCGCGCAGGTCACCGCGAGCGGCACGCTGTCCGCGCGCGGCACCGTCGTCGTCGGCGCGCAGGTCTCGGGTCGCGTCGTCGAGATCCACGCGGACTTCAACGATCAGGTCAAGAAGGGCCAGGTCATCGCGAAGCTCGACGCGTCCGTGCTGCAGGCACAGATCGATCAGGCAACGGCGGCGTACAACCTCGCGGTCGCGAACCAGCGCAAGTCGGCCGTGCAGGTCGCTGATGGCGAGCGCCAGCTCAAGCGTCAGAAGACGCTGCAGGATCAGCAGCTCGTCGCCGGTGCCTCGGTGGAGTCCGTCGAGGTCAACCGCGACGTCGCACTCGCCTCGCTGTCGGCCTCGAAGGCGCAGGTCCAGCAGGCCGCCGCGAACCTCAAGCAGGCGCGCACGAACCTCAGCTACGCGACGATCACCGCGCCGGTCGATGGGGTGGTGCTGTCGCGCTCGGTCGACGTCGGCCAGACCGTGGCCGCCTCGCTGCAGGCGCCGACGTTGTTCACGATCGCCGAGGACCTCTCGAGCATGCAGATCAACACCGCGGTCGCCGAGGCCGACGTCGGCCGGCTCGCCGAGGGCATGAAGGCGACGTTCACGGTCGACGCGTTTCCCGGCAAGCAATTCGAGGGCATGGTGCGCCAGGTTCGCAACGCGCCGACGACGACGTCCGGCGTCGTCACCTATGACGCGGTGATCGACGTCGACAACAAGGACAAGACGCTGCGGCCTGGCATGACCGCGAACGTCACGTTCGTGCTCGCGCAGGTCGCCGACGCGATCAAGATTCCCAACGCCGCGCTGCGCTTCAAGCCATCGCGCGAGCAGGTCACCGCGATGCGCGGCGGACGCAGCGGCCGCGGCTCGGGCTCTGGCTCGGGTCGACGCGAGGGTGGCTCGGGTGGCTCGGGTGGACGCGAGCGCGGCTCGGGCGATGGCGGCTCCGGCCGCGGCGGCATGCGGATGGGCGCCGATGGCCGACCGGATTTCGGCGACAGGAAGCCGGTGTGGAAGCTCGAGGATGGCCAGCCCAAGCTGGTGCTCGTCAAGCCCGGGCTGTCCGATGGATCGACCACGCAGTTGATCGAGGGTGATCTCGCGCCGGGCGACCTGCTGATCACCGAGGTCAGCGGCGTCGCGGCAACCCCGAACCGGCGGGTGAGCGCGTTCTGATGACGCCGCCGCTGATCGAGATGCGCGCGATCGAGCGCACATACGTCATGGGCGACAACCTGGTCCACGCGTTGCGCGGGGTCGACCTGACGATCGACAAGGGCTCGTCGATCGCGATCATGGGAACGTCGGGCTCCGGCAAGTCGACGGTGATGAACATCATGGGCTGCCTCGATCAGCCGACGAAGGGCAGCTATCTGCTCGACGGCAAGGATGTCTCGCGGCTGTCGCGCTCGCAGCTCGCCGATGTTCGCGGCCGGATGATCGGCTTCGTGTTCCAGAGCTTCAACTTGCTGTCGCGCACCAGCGCGCTCGAGAACGTCGAGATGCCGCTGATGTACCAGGGTGTGGCGTCGGCAGATCGTCACAAGCGCGCGCGTCAGGCGCTCGAGCGCGTCAACCTCATCGGCCGCGAGCATCACCACACGAATCAGCTCTCGGGCGGTCAGCAGCAGCGGGTCGCGATCGCCCGCGCCCTCGTCACCGAGGCGCCCGTGATCATGGCGGACGAGCCGACCGGTAACCTCGACAGCAAGACGTCGTCCGAGGTGATGGCGATCCTGCAGGGCCTCGTCGCCGAGGGCAAGACGGTGATCCTCGTGACCCACGAGGCCGACGTCGCCGCGTACGCATCGCGCGTGGTCACGCTGCGTGACGGCCTGATCATCGAGGACCGCCAGCAGACACCGGTCAAGGCCGGGGAGGTCGCGGCGTGAGCCTGCTGACGACGTTCAAGCTCGCGATCCGCGCGCTGTGGCGCAACAAGGTGCGCACGCTGCTGACGATGATCGGCATCGTGTTCGGCATCGGCGCCGTGATCGCGATGGTGTCGAGCGGTCAGGGCGCGCAGCTCGCCGTGAAGCAGGTGTTCCAGAGCATGGGCACCAATGTCCTGATCGTCACGAACCAGAACATGCGCGGCCCCGGTCCGTCCGCGGGTGGTGGTGGTGGCGCGTCGCTGACCTGGGACGATCTCGCCGCGCTGCAGGCCGAGGAGATCCCGACGATCAAGTGGACGGCGCCGGTCCTCGACGCCCGCACCCAGGTCGTCTCCGAGGACGCGAACTGGAATACCCGGGTCCTCGGGACCACCGCGAGGTGGTTCACGATCCGCAACTGGGAAGCCGCAGAGGGCACGATCTTCGACGAGGACACCGGCAACTCGAACGCCAAGGTCACCGTGATCGGCAAGACCGTCGCGCTGCAGCTATTCGGCACCGCGAGCCCGATCGGCCAGACCATCCGCGTCAACGGCCAGCCCTACGAGGTGATCGGCGTCCTGACCGCGAAGGGTCAGGGCCCGATGGGTGACAACGACGACGCGATGGTGATCCCGGTGAAGACCTTCCAGCAGAAGATCGATCGCGGGATCGCGAAGTACTTCCGCGGCATGCTGCTGGTGTCGATGACGCGCGACGACGTGGCCGAGCAGACGATCGCGAAGATCACCTCGATCCTGCGCGATCGTCACAAGCTCGACGGCTCGCAGGAAGATGACTTCCGGATCCGCAACCCGGCCGAGTTCGCGAAGGCGCAGCAGGACTCGACCGAGCGCATCGCGACGCTGCTCGCGATCGTCGCCGCCGTCTCGCTGCTGATTGGCGGCATCGGCGTCATGAACATCATGCTGGTCAGCGTGATCGAACGGACGCGCGAGATCGGGATCCGGATGGCGGTCGGCGCGAAGCCGATCGACGTGATGACGCAGTTCCTCGTCGAGGCGATCGTGCTCGCAGCCGTCGGTGGTGCGCTCGGCGTCGCCCTCGGATACGGGGCAGCGCACTACATGGCCGGCTACTTCGGCTGGCCGATGATCTTCCCGGCGAAGACCGCGGCGCTCGCGTTCGCGGTGTCCGGAGGCGTCGGTGTCGGGTTCGGGCTGTATCCCGCGATCCGTGCATCGAGCCTCGATCCGATCACCGCGCTGAGGTACGAGACATGAAGCTCATCGGTCGATCCGTCATCGCCGTCGTCATCGCCCTGCTCGCGCTGGTTCACGTCCCGCGGGTTGCTGCGCAGCCCGAGCAGCAGGTGCTCACGCTCGAGCGCGCGATCGAGATCGCGGTCGCCCAGCAGCCCGCGCTGCGCCAGAGCCGCGCAGCCATCGAGGCCGCACGCGGACGGGTCGACCAGGCGCGGGTCGCCCGGCGGCCGACCGTGAACCTGTCGGCGACCGCGGCGATCGGATCGTCGTTCGCGCGACCGTGCCCGACCCCCGACGAGGCGCAACCGTGCGGTGGCTTCTTCGATCCAGCTGCCTCGACCGGGCTCGGTGCGCAGGCGAGCTGGCGGATCTACGACTTCGGTCAGACCGCGATCGCGATTCGCGCGGCCGAGCTGTCCGCCGAGGCAACCGCGGTCGGCATCGGCACCGACCTGCTCGATGTACGCACGAACGTCGAGATCGCGTACCTCGAGGCAGTCGCGCGGCAGCGGCTGATCGCGGTCGCCGAGGCGACGGTGAAGAGCGAGGAGACGCACCTCGATCAGGCCCGCAGGTTCGTCGCCGCGCAGGCGAAGGATCCGATCGAGGTTCCCCAGGCGCAGGCGCGCGCCGCGAACGCTCGCTCGGCCCTCGCGCAGGCCCAGAGTGCCCAGGCGATCGCGCTTGCCAACCTGCGCGCGACGATGGGCTGGCTCGACGCCGCGCGGTCGCCGATCGTCGCCGGTGACTGGCCGACGCCACCCGAGCAGGATCCCGGCCAGCTCGCCGTGCTCGTCGAGCAATCGCGCAAGGCCCGCACCGAGCTGCGCCAGCTCGACAAGCAGATCGAGGCGGCCGAGGCGAACCTCGATGCCGCGTCCGCGAGCCGCCGCCCGGTACTGTCCGCGAACGCGACGACCCAGTGGAGCCCCGACGAGGCCGACTGGACCCCCGAGCCGAGCTGGAGCGCCGGGGTGACGCTGTCATGGCAGCTCTTCGACGGCGGTCGCGCGATGGCCGAGCAGCGGATCGCGCGCGCGAACGTCGCATCTGCCCAGGCGCAGCGCGATGCCTTGCTGGTCTCTTTGACCTCGCAGCTCGAGCTCGCGCGCGCGCAGATCGTCGCGAACCGCGCGAACGTCGTCGCCTCGAACGAGGCCGTGACCGCCGCGACCGCGCAACTTCGCCTCGCCGAGGCGCGCTACACCCAGGGGCTCGGCAGCCAGATCGAGCTCGCGGACGCGCAGACCGCGGTCACCACTGCCGGCGGTAACTTCGTCCAGGCGCAGTGGCACCTCGCCGAGGCGTGGGCCCAGCTCCGCCGCGCGTTGGGCGAGGGCTGATCAGCACGGTGGGAAACGCGTGCTGAACACGACATCGAAGCCCGAGCCGATGTTGAACCACCAGAAGGTCGAGCCCTTGCTCGCCGCGTAGTAGCTGATGTTCGCGACGGCGTTGGTCGATGAAGCGTTCTTCGCGATCGCCTGCTTCCAGAGATCCGCGATCGAACACTTCGGGATCGGGACCGCGATGGTCTTGTCGCAGCCGCCGAACGCCGCGCCGATCGAGCGGAGCTCGACCCCGTCGGGCTCGGCCTCGATGCGGAACTCGCAGGCGCGGCCGGTCTTCGAGAGGACGCTGGCGTTCAACGACTGGCCACTGGCCGACCGTGTTCCCCAACGCCGCGTGCACCACGGCACTCATCAACCGCGTCCCGCACCACGCCGAGATCATCGCGATCGAGGGCGAGAGCCGCGAGCGGCACGCGCGACGTTCGTCGAGCGCGGCGTTCACAACATGCGCGAGCGCGCGCTGACGATGGCGATGCGGGCCGGCGGCCCGACGCCTCATGTGGCCATGGCGTCCGGTATTCGGGCACGATGTGCACGATGTCCGGCATTCGGACGTTGTGATCGGTAAGTCTCCGATGCACGAGTCGTGGCTGCAGTTCGACCCAAAACTGGATCGTTCTTCCGATCCGATCAGACGCCGCCAATGCAGGTTGTGGCGGACAACTGTTTGCAGCGAAGCGACCGCGAGGAACACCGATGGCCCGACCGCTGACAGAGGAGCTATACTTAATGTCACGCCATGCTCGTACGTCCACATCTCTCGATCGCCGGAACCAGGAGACTTCACGTGGCCAAGCCTGATCTCTCGATCGTAGAGGACATGGTAGCGCCGCGTGTTCTGGCGGCGATGCGCACGACATCGCGACTGTTGACCGAGCTCGGAGTTCGTCACGTCGTCGTGGGTGGTCTCGCGGTGGGCGCCAACGGTTATCCCCGTGCGACCAAAGATGTCGACTTCCTCGTCAGCGACGATGCCTTCCTGACGAAGGCGGGCGGGATCGTCCTGCTCGCACCCGGAATCCCGTTTCAAGTCGACGGCATCGCGATCGACTATTTGGTCGCCGGCACCGACGAGATGCACCTACGGGAAGCGCTCGACGGGAGCTTCGGTGACGCCCTCGATGCACCCCGCTTGATCTACATGAAGCTAAAGGCCAACCGCCTGCGCGACCAGCTCGACGTCGTCGAATTGATCAAAGCCGGCGTCGATCGAGACGCCTGTCGATCTTATCTGGAGGCACATGCACGTGATCTCCTCGCGCTGTTCGACAAGTACGTTCGCCAGGCCGCGGAGGAGCAGACGAACGAGTAGCGCTCGTCGTGAGAGCGGTGCCAATTCGGCGTGCGCGACCATCAGTCGCTGCAGGGGTGCGGACGGTGGTCGGATTCACGTGCGTCGCGATCGCGTGTGGAGGCGGCTCCTGATGGAGAAGTTGCAGCCGACGCCTGACGACAAGGCATCGCATCCCCAGATCTGGTCGATGGTGCGTGACGTTCCCGCGCGCCTCGATGTGCGCCGACTGCTTCTTCGCCGCTTCGCTATGCGATCGTGTTCGTCGAGCTACCCCAAGTTGCGCTTACGAGCAGTCGCCTACACAGGTCTCGCCCGCGTCCCACGCGAAATCGCCACAGACCGAGAGGCGCGTACAGTCGGCGAGACAGTTGAACGGCGTCCCGAGCGCGCCGTTACACGTACCACCGCCGCAGTGCGGTGATGATGCGGCGCCCGCCGTGCTCGCACAGCTGGTCCGCGCGCCGAAAGCCGCATAGACTCGCCTATCCTTAGTACAGCTCCCCGGAAGTTGGTGGCCATTAGGCCGCCGCCTTGAGGAACACATCGGTCCAATGCGGGCGCCGCCGATACGGATCGTCGACGCTGGCGAGCACTTTCTCGAAC
>JBKJUF010000368.1:0-15175 GCA_046590445.1 Kofleriaceae bacterium | reverse complement strand
CGCTGCTTGACGTCCCGGCTCGACGCCGCGCCCGTCGGCGGGCTCGCTACGGCCGGAGCCGCCGAGCCATTGGCTTGCTGCGGCGGATTGCTGCGACAGCTCGCCGCGAGCAGCATTGCGATCATTGCGAGCTGGCGCACGAGTCAACCTTCGCACGTTCAACCAGCGCTCGCAGGCAACCATTCCTGCCGCCCCGGTAGCCGAGATCTTGCCCACGCGGCCGGGGCTTCCCTACGATCGTTTTCATGAGGTTCCTCGATGCTCGTCGTCACGCCCCGCGCATCTCGGTCGACGGCCTCTGCGGCGTGGTGACCACCCGTGACGAGCTCCACCCCGCCGCGATGGTCGACCTGTCGTCGCTCGGCCTCCGGATCGAGCTGCCGTTCGATCCCGCCACCGCCCGCCGCACGCTGCAGCTCGAGATCGAGCTCCCCGAGGTCGACGAGATCATGTGGGCGCGCGGGCTCGTGACCTTCGCCCAGCTCACACCGATGGGCGGTCACCACCCCGACGGCCAGCCCCGCCTGTGGTGCCGCGCCGGCGTCCGTATCGAGATCGCCGCCCGCCGCGACCGCCACCTGCTGCACGAGTACGTCGTCGAGACCCGCCGCCTGCGCATGGGTGCGGCAGACGTAGCCGGCGCTGCCGCCTGAGCGAACGCGAACCTGCGCTACTGTGTGGGATGCGACGCGACCGGATCGGACGCCGATGAGCGAGACGCCAGCGGATCCGGACGACACCGCCGCGGCACGCGTGCTCGCGCGAGTGCGCGCCGTCGCTGACTCGCGCGCCGTCGTCGAGGCGTACGGCTCGAGCGTCTACGCGCCCGCGCACGCCGGCGACGTCGACGTGCTGGTCTCCAACGATGATCCGGCGCGCCTCGCCGCCGCGCTCGGGCTGACGCCGATCCCGACGACACCACCGCGCATGCACGGCACGCTCGAGGGCGTGGCGGTCGACGTCACCGTCGTGAGCGGCGATGGTGACGTCGCGCGCCGCATGCGCGCCGGTCCGCGCGATGCGGCACTGCTCGCCGCGCAGCTGCGCGATCACGGCCGCGACGACGTGTTCCAGGCCGCGTGGCCTCACGTGCGCCGCTTCGTGCGAACCCGCGCGCTCGGTCACAATGGACTCGGGTGGTTCGGCAGCTTTGGCTGGGCGCTCCTGCTCGCGATGCCGCTGGTCACCGACCCCGCCCTGCGCGCGGTCCCGGTCGGCGCGGCCGTGCCGGAGTGGTTTCGCTGGCTCGCTCAGCTCGCACTCGGCGCGCGGGTCAGCTTCGACGGCACGAGCGGCGGTGACCCCGAGCCGCTCCACATCGTGGCACCCGCACCACCCGCCCGCGACGTCGCTCGCCTGAGCCGGCGCGCTACGCTCGCGCTGTTCGCCGAGGCCCGCCTCGCCGTCCGCGCGGTTGGCGACGCCGAGACCGATGCGATCGCGATCGATCGGATCGTCGATCTCGCCGACGATCCACCCGCGGGCACGACGCTGGTCATCGCCGGCAACGACGAGCACACGCGCGGGCGCTACGACGGCATCGCGCGCGGGCTGCTACGCGAGCTCGAAGCCCTCGGTGCGATCCGGTCCTGGGGTCGCTTCGATCTGACCGGCGATGGCGGCTGGGAGCACCGGATCACGGTGCCGGCCCACCGGACGCAATCGGCAAACGAGATCGTCGAGAACTGGCTCGCGCTGAACCGCCTCGACGCGGCTCTCGAATAACTGTCAGCGCGTGGGAGCGCGAGCGCGGCCGGCAGTCGCGTGCCCATGACCAGTTGCAGTCGCGGTGTCACCAAGAGCCAGCGGTCACGACCCGCGGCGCGCCCCGGTCCGCGGCAGGCTGCCTCCCATGAACCGCGTCGCTCTCGTGCTCTCGCTCGCCGTCGCCTGCGCCTCCAGTAGCGACCCGCTCGACGACAGCGCCGACGATCCCGCCGACATCGTCGCAGACGACGACAGCTACGACGACACCGACACCGCGAGCGCCGCGGCCGGGCCCGGCGGCTTTCACTTCGTCTTCCAGTCGAGCCTGCCCTACTGGGATGCGATCCTCGACCTCAGCCAGACCACCGAGAACGTGCTGTTCGTCGCGGGGACCAAGCCCGCGCAGGTCGCTCACGATCGATGGGTCGCGTATCTGTCGTATCGCTCGAACCCGCGCCCGACCGCCGCCGACGTCAACGCCTTGCTCTCGGCTCCCGAGGCGCCGCGCTTCGTGATGTTCGAGGAGCTCCACGATTCGACGTCGCAGGCGTTCTTCGTGGCGCTCGCGAACGAGCTGCGCACGCAATACCCGCAGTGGGCCGGGCGATGGGGCGTGTTCGTCGGCTACGGCAACTACCGCGCGTGGCAACCCGCGCTCGACGCCCTGCTGCGCGCGAACGCGATCATCGCCCTCGAGCTCTACCCGGAGAAGCCGGCCTACTGCGCGAGCAGCCCGACCGTCGCCGGTCGCGACCTCTGGCTCGCGAACCAATTCAAGGGTACCGCCGCGGTCGGCCGCCTCGACTTCCTGCTCGCGCGGCGCGCGGCGCTCGGTAGCGCGAGCTTCATCTCGCCGCTGCTCGGCGTCGGCGACGTGCTGCTCGGCGACACCCATGCCGCGATCTTCCTCGATCGCATCTTCTACGTCTGGGCGACGCGGACCGGCTACCGCCGCATGATCCTCGCGACCCACGGCGGCCCCGGCGCGTACAAGTGGCAGACCGTCACCGAGACGCCGCTCCGCTACGGCATCACGAGCACCGCTCGCGACGACCAGTTCGTCGCGAGCTTCGCGCACTACTCCGCCGCGGGCCTCACGCGCTCGCGCCTCGGCCCGGTCAACTGTCCGTGAAGCGCAGTCTCACGCGCTCGCGCGCATGAGCTCGGCGAGCCGGTACGTCAGCGCCACCAGCGTGAGCCCGCTGTTCGCGATGCCGGCCGCGCGCAGCAGCGAGCCATCGCAGACGTACGTGTTCGCAAGCCCGGTCACGCCGAAGAACTCCTTGCTGGTATCTCCGGGAGCCGGCACGAACGACGTCGCGGTGCCCGAGTGGTGCGCCGCGTTGCGGAACTCCCAGCTCGCCGTCGGCACGACCTTGCGCTCGACGATGTCGTCGGCGAACTCGGCGAAGAACTTGTCGACGCTCGCCTCGTACGACCGCAGCTCCGCGGGCGTCACGTGCCAGTTGAGCGACGGCCGCTTGCCCCGCGTCATCTTGATGCCGCGACTCGCGAGCGGCGTCTGCTCGCCGAGGATCAGCACCGAGTAGTAGTTGCCGCGGAACCCGAGCCGGGTCTTGAACAGGATCGCCTCGCGCACCGCCTCGAGGTTGCCGAGCAGCATCATGATCTTCTTCGGCGAGAACGGATCGTTGCGGAGGTCGGACAGGATGTAGCGCGCGGGCCCCATGATCGAGCCGAGCCGCATGTCGACAGCCGGCCGCAGGTACACCACCGTCTTCAGATCCTCGGTGTCGTACACCAGCCCGGCGCGGACGTCCGCCGACAGCGTGGCCGTGCTCGACACCTTCTTCAACCGGCTGCCGGGACGCAGCTTCACCTTCGCGACGTAGGCCATCGGGTGGTCGTGGTAGCCCGGCACGAACCCGTCCTCGTGACCGAGCGAGCTCGCCAGCAGCACGGGCGTTCCCAGCCCGCCGGCGCACGCGATCACGTAGTCGGCGGCGAGCCGCTGGCTACCGCCGCTTCCCTTGATCTCGACGCCACCGCCGACGATCCGCTGCGCCTGTCCATACACCACCTCGATCTTGTCGCCCGGATGACGATCGTTCGCGAGATTCCACACGTTGTGCCGGGTCTGCGGCAGCACCATGTGCGCGATCGTCGAAGCGCCGCCCTTCAGGCTCGCCACGTTCGCGTCGCGCGCGCGATTGCAGTCGGCCAGCTCGCTCTTCGACAGAAAGAACTCCCAGGCCTTCTGGTAGTACGACGCGAAGCCGGCCGGCTCGATCCCCGCCTTCCCGAGATCCTTGTCGTCGAGCTCGATCAGCGCGTTGTGCCAGTAGTTCGTCGTGCCGCCGAGCCCCTCCGCGCGATTGATCGACGTGTTGAGCTCGCCGGTGTCGCAATCGACGTCGTCGAACAGCGGCTTCTTCTTCTTGCCGCGCTCGAGCACGGTCACCTGGAAGTCGTTCCGCAGCAACGTACTCACGACCGATCCGCACAGTCCGGCGCCGATGACGACCACGCGCTTCTTCATCTCGACTTCTCCGTTTCGCCCCGGAATGTACCCGCCCCGGAGCCGCCTGCTCGTGGGCTGACCGTGAGGACGCCGAACTTTGTACCGGCACGTGCGCGCAGCCGCGTGAACAACGCGTGAAATGCCAGCCGGCCCCGGCGATCCATGGCGTAATCGATCCATGAGCTCGCTACGCCTGTTCGCGATCGTCGTCCTCGTCGCCACGACCGGGACCGCCGCGGCCGACCCGCCCGCCCCCGCCACGGCCAACCCGCCCGCCCCCGCCACGGCCAACCCGCCCGCCCCCACCGCGCCTTTTTTGGTCCTCCAGCCCCTCGCGCTGTTCGACGTGCCGGCACCGCCCGCGGAACCGTCGCTGCGCATCGAAGCCGCGCGGGTCGCGGCCGAGCGGTTCGCCGAGAGCTGGCGCTATCCCGAGCCCGGCCCGCTGCTCGGCGTCGACCACGGCGACTGGTTCATCGGCTACGGCCACTACCGGCCGCGCACGGCGCGCAGCGCGGCGCTCCACACTGGCTCGGTCGCCGCGACCCTGCTCGGCGAGATCCTGCTCGCGGTCGACTCGCCCCTCGCCGGCGTCGCCGCGCTCGCGACCGGCGCGACGCTAGATGCCGCCGCCGCCGACGTCGATCGCGACGCCGAAGCGCGCCGCTGAACCCGCTGCGACCGCTCGCTGATGTCAGGGCCGCGTTATCTGTGCCCGTTCTCGGTCGCTGCTCGGCAACCTGCCCGTCGAGATCTCCCCCGTCGATCGGCGCAGCACGCCGGCGAGCGCTTCCTTCGTCGGGATCTTGATCGCCGCGAGCTTCGACTTGCCAGCGACCGTCCCGAGCAAGCCGAGTCGCCCCTTCTGGCCGCACACGACAAACGTCTTGCCGTCCCACGCGGCGACTGCGGTCCTCTGCGTATCTTCGTACGGTTCTGCGCCACCGTGCGACCATCGCGGCCATGCGCGCGCTCGTGATCGGCATCCTCGCAACCGCGTGCGGCGGCAGTAGCCCCAGCACGCCGCCGACCGACGCCAGCG
This sequence comes from Kofleriaceae bacterium, assembly GCA_046590445.1. Classification (GTDB taxonomy): domain Bacteria; phylum Myxococcota_A; class Polyangia; order Haliangiales; family Haliangiaceae; genus JABFXX01. The sequence goes on along the minus strand of JBKJUF010000368.1, from coordinate 9,944 downwards.
AAGGGAGCGAGTCCGTGCCGATCGACGCCACACCCGCCAGGCTCGTCGCGTACATCAGCGGCGGCGCCGACATCGCCTGGTACGAAGTCGACAACGCGACCGGTGCCCTCACCAAGACCGGCTCGATCGCCGGCTTTCAGACCGGCGCGAGCTTCCTCGCCGTCCACGGCTCGAACCTCTACGCGGTCACCTCGGGCAACCGCGTCGGGGCCTATGCGATCGACCCCGCCTCCGGTGCGCTGACCTTCCTCAACGACGTCGCCTCCGCCGGCACCGGCCCCACGCACGTCTCCGTCGACGCCACCGGCACCACCGCGTTCGTCGCGAACTATGGCAACGGCAACATCGGCGTGTTTCCGATCCAGGCCACCGGCCGGCTCGCCACCGCGACCCAGACCATCACCGCCGGCGCCAACGCACACCAGATCGTCGCCGACCCGTCGAACAAGTTCGTGCTCGTGCCGTGTCTCGGCGTCAATCGCGTCATGCAGTACACGTTCGCGGCCGGCACGCTCACCGCGAACGCCACGCCGTTCCTCGCGACCGCCGCCGGCGCCGGCCCGCGCCACCTCGCGTTCGCCCCCGACGGCACGCACGCCTACCTCATCAACGAGCTCGACTCGACGCTCCAGGCCCTCGCGTTCGATACCACCACCGGCCGCCTCACCTCGCTGCAGACCATCACCACGCGCGCCGCCGGGGCGACCGGCACCAACACCACCGCCGAGGTCTTCGTCCATCCGAGCGGCAAGTTCGTCTACGGCTCCAACCGCGGCGACGACAACATCGCGATCTTCTCGATCGATCCGACCACCGGCATGCTCGCCCTCGTCGGCCACCGCAGCACCGGGGGCATGACGCCGAGAAACTTCGGCCTCGACCCCGCCGGCCGCTTCCTCTACGCCGCGAACCAGGCCTCGAACACCGTCGTGCCCTTCGCGATCGATCCGACCACCGGCCTGCTCACGCCGACCGCCGCGCCGATCAGCGTGCCGACGCCGCAGTACGTCGGGATCTACGCGCTGCCGTGAGCGCCCTGCGTCTCGACAGCTGGCGTGGAGTTTGGCACCGTCGCCTCTCGATGGCCGAGACGCTGACGCTCGCACCGACCGCGGACCCGCACGTGTTCGTCGCACCGGATGGCCGCCGGCTCTCGCCGCCCGCGGGCTGGGCGTGCCTGCCGCCCGGCGATGCCGGCCTGACCCGCCGCGTGAAGGCTGCCGGTCCGTCGTGGGCGGTGATCGAGAAGCAGGGCCGCAAGGCGTTCTCGAAAGGCCTGTGGGCTCCCGCCGAGACCATCGAGCGGATGCGTGCCGCGCTCGACGCCGAGCGCTCGACCGACAGCTACGTCAAGAAGCGGGCCGCGGATCTCACGCGCCGCGAGCGGACCCAGGACGCCTACGTCGTCAGCTTCGCGGCGTCAGTCCTCGCGTTCCTGCGGTTCGCGCCGCGCTGGCAACCCCTCGCCCACACCATCGCCGCGCGGGTCGCCGCCCACGCCACCCCGGTCGGCAGCGGCACCGTCGCGCGGACCGAGCGAATCCCCGTCGAGGAGCGCGCCGCGTCCGCCGTGATCGCCTGGATGCGCCACCAGACCACCGCCTATGACGACATGCAGATCGCGCGCGTCAAAGGCGCCCGCCGCGAAGTCCGCCGCGCGCTCGCCGAGCTGTCGCGTGCGGTGCTCGATCTGCACAGGCGTGACACGCCGCATGATCCGCGCGCTTGCTCGTTGTGTGAGGCGGCAGCGGAGGCAGAGCCGAACGCCGCGCATCCTGACGACTTCTTGCTGTAGCGGCGGGTTGGCGCCCTCCGCGCCTTCTGCGCGCGAGCTGAGATCCTCGCCAAGTCGTTGCCTCGAACAGCGATCACCAGCGGCTCCCGCTTCGCTTCGACCTCGCCCGATCCAAACCCTGATCGATGGAACGTTATGAACTGTTGCGCGCGTTGCTGAAGAACGGCCAGCGGTGCGTGGGCGCCAACCCGCCGGCATGTCTCTAGAATCTTCGAGCGGGATAACGGATTCGAACCGTCGACCTTCAGCTTGGGAAGCTGACACTCTACCGCTGAGTTAATCCCGCAGAGCTGCGTAACCATATCGGAAACCCTGTGCTCGTCAAGCACGAGTAGTGCGCGGTTCACACTTCCGCGTTCGAATCAATTGAAGGCGCCGACAGCGGCCCGACAGCGCGCGGTCGCCGGCGCCAGATCGCCCAGCTCCTTCGCGTGCGCGACCGCGAACTCGCGAGACTGCACGACGTGCAGACGGTCGAACGCCTCGCGGCCCCGCTCCTTCGACCGCACCTCGCGAAGTGCGATCACCTCGTCGAGCAGGCGGACCACGCGTGGGTCGCGCACCAGAGCGCGAAAGAACTGCTTCGCCCGACGTGACTGCGTGCGGCGGTAGACGTGGAGGGCACGCGATAGCGAGACGCCCGTGTTGTGGTCCTGTTCGAGCCGGTCGCAGACCAATCGTGCGTCGTCGAAACGCCCGGCTTCGACGAGCGCGAGCGTCAGGTTGCGCAACCCGCGCATGTACGGCCTGGTGTAGTGGTCACTCCAATAGCGCTTCTTGCTGATCCGTACCGGGAATAGCTTCCGCCCGAGCGCGATCGTCTTCTCGAACTCTGTGATCGCGGTGGGACATCGTTCCGGTGGAGCGCGAGTTGGGAGGCGGCCGGTGCGTCGCGGTGAGATCCGCTGGTACACGTTCGCGGCTCCTGACAAACGACGACCGGTACTGCTCCTGACTCGATCTACCGTGATCGAGACACTCAACGAGATCCTTCGATGGCTCGCGCGATCGCCCTCGCCCTCCTCGCCGCATGCGCTGGCTCGCCGAGCGGCATCACGCCTCCCGCGATCGATGCCCCGGTCACCGACGCCTCCGCCGACGCACCCGCGCTCACGCCCGGCACGCTCGCGGTGACCTGGATGCACGGCTCCGCAAACTGCCCACAGAACGCCGACCCCGAGGTCCAGGTCCACGCGTACAACGCGACGACGTACATCATCCGCCAGAACAAGTGCCGCACGTTCGAGGCGCCGTTCATCTACGTGTTGATCGGCACGCAGTCCGCGCTCGTCCTCGACAGCGGCGCGACGACCACGACGACGCTGCGCACCACGGTCCGCAACCTCGTCGGCACCAAGCCCCTGCTCGTCGCGCACTCGCACGCCCACGGCGATCACCGCGCGGGGGACGCGACGTTCGCGGGCCAGCCGAACACGACTGTCGTGGCGCCGACGCTCGCGGCGGTGCAATCAGTGTTCGCGATCACGACGTGGCCGACGACCGCGGGCAGCCACGAGCTCGGCGACCGCACGCTGGGTGTGATCGGCATCCCCGGTCACGAGGCGCAGCACGTCGCGGTCTATGACCGGCAGACCGGCCTCTTGCTCACCGGCGACTCGCTCTATCCGGGACTGCTCTTCATCAATGACTGGGCCACCTACCGGGCGAGCATCCGGCGGCTCGCGCAGTTCGTCGCGACGCACCCGATCGCGCACGTGCTCGGCGCGCATGTCGAGATGACGTCGACGCCGAAGCAGGTCTATCCGTACGGCACGACGTACCAGCCCGCGGAGCACGTGCTCGAGCTCGATGCGGCGCACGTCACGGAGCTCGATGCGGCGCTGACCGCACTCGGGCCGACACCGCCGGCGCAGCCGGTCGCCCACGACGACTTCGTGATCGACCCGCAGTAGGCGGTTTCGCCCACTGCGCGGATCCGCCCGCCCCACGACGACAAGCGACGGGTGTGTTCGCGCGGGGCTAGGCGCTGGCACGGTCGGTGCTGAAGCACTGCAACCATGCAAAGACTCTTGCTTCTCGCCCTCATGTCCGCCGGCCTGGCCGCGTGCGCCGGCTCTGGTTCGGGTTCGGCCCACTACAGCGCGTCGGTGACCACTCCCGAGCTCGTCTACATCGAGCCCGAGGTGCAGGTCATCGTCGACTACCACGAGCCCGTGTTCTACACGGACAACTACTACTGGCGTTACGAAAGTGGCGTCTGGTACCGGTCGGATAACCACGTCCGTGGCTGGGTCCGCTTCGAGGCGATCCCGCCGCGCCTGCGCCGCATCGAGCAGCCGACGCGCTACGTCCGCTGGCGTGGTGAGGCCAGCGGCGGTGTGAACACGGGTGGCCCGGTGGTGCGCGATCACCGCGATCAGCAGTGGCAGCCGCAGCCGCAGCCGACGTATCCGGCGCAGCCGCAGCCGCAGCCGACGTATCCGGCGCAGCCGCAGCCGACGGTGCAGCCGACGCGTCCGCACCCGGTGCATCCGGTGCATCCGGGCCAAGGCCACGGCGTGCAGCCGCAGCCACAGCCGCAGCCGGTGCACGTGCATCCGGTTCGCGATCCGAAGGCGGACCGCAAGGATCTCAAGGAAGATCAGAAGGCCGAGCGCAAGGAGCTGCACCAGGACCAGAAGGCCGAGCGCAAGGACCTCAAGGAGGACCAGAAGGACATCCGCAAGGACGTCCAGGCCGCTCCGAAGGAGGTCCGCAAGGACGTCCAGGCCGACCAGAAGGGCGACCGCAAGGAGCTCGAGCAGAAGCAGAAGGAAGAGCGCAAGGAGCAGAAGCAGGAGCAGAAGGAAGAGCGCAAGGATCAGAAGAAGGGTCGCTAACTCTTCGCTAGCTGCTCGCTAACCTTAGAAGCTCCCACGATTCGACATCGGCCGTTGTGCCGATCAAGAATCGTGGGATGCGAAGCATCTTGTGGGGGTTGGTGTCGACGTTCGCCTGTACGACGCCGAATCCCGAGTCGTGCAGCGATGGCTCGTGCACGGATCCGCGTTTTCCATTTTGCGATGTCGACGGGACTGTCGGCGGCACACCGAAGTCCTGTATCGCGGAGTCCTGCACCCTCGAACGAGATCGCCGGTTGTCGCGGCGACACGGCCATCACGTGCAACGGTCAAGGCGACAACTTCGAGCTGGTGAGCTGCCCGTTCGGATGCGATAGCGCCAGCGCTACTTGTCGAACGTGCGCGACCGACGCGCAGTGCAGCAACCCGGCCCCGGTTTGCGATACCGGCGGTGGCGTCTGCCGCGCGTGCAACAACGACGACGAGTGTGCCAGCGCCGTTTGCAACGACGGCAGCTGCGCCTCGGAGTCCGCAGTGGTTTACGCGATGTCTGGTGGCTCGGAGAGCCCGCGGCGAAGAACTTCCGCTTGCGGAGTACCAGCCCCGCCGTCGGTGCCGCGACCGCGACCCCGATGATCTTCACCGATCACGACTTCGTCGGTGCGAGCCCGCAGGGCGGTGCCGCGGACATCGGCGCCTACGCGCAGTAACGTTCAGATGCCCGGGTTATCGGACGCGCATTCAAAGATGCCTGCACCGGCAGCCGGGTAGCGATACATCCCGGAGAAGCACATCTCCTTGTTGGAGCTGTCGCCGAACGTGATGTTCTGGCCGGTGTTGTTGACCCACGTGCAGGTGACCTTGATCTGATCGCCGACGGCGACATCGATCTCGGGGGTCTGCTTGTAGTAGGTCTGCTCGTAGAAGTCGTACGGCTTGTCGTGCAGCACCTGGGCGACGCTGTTGCGCACGAGCTCGAACTTCTGGTGGGTCGCGATCTGGTGCATGTGCGGCCACAGCGCGAACAGCTTGAAGGCGCGGTTCGACGTGCAGCCGCCGGTCACGCTGTAGGGCTGGTTGTTCGACGGAATCGAGAACAGGAACTTCCCGGCGAACACCATCTCGGCGAGGGTCGGGGTCGGCGTCGGCTGTGACTTGACGAGGATCGCGGACTCGCCGGCGAGCGCGTTGTCACTCGCGTTGAAGAGGTGGAGGTTCAGGTGGAGCTGCTGGCCGGCGGCGACCTTGATGCTGACGTCGGTCGGAAAGTCGAGCGGCGAGGTGCCAGGGCCCGACGCGTAGAGCATCACCATGCCGAGCTCGCCGACGTCGCAGTTGTAGACGCCGTCGGGGCCCGCGGTGCTCGAGTCCGAGATCGAGAGGACGGTGTGGTGCGTGCCGAGCGGCGCCTGCGCGATGATGTTGGTGATGTACGTGTCCGCGGCGACCGTGATCCGCGCGCACTTGTAGGTATCTTGCTGGCCGGCGGAGAGCCCCCAGTCGCGGCCGATCAGCTTCACGTAACCGGCAGGTGGGTCGAAGGCATCGGGGGCGGCGGCGTCGGCGGGTGGAGCGTCATCGCCACCGCCGTCCGCGTTGCCACCACTGCCGCCGCAACCGATCGCAAGGAGCGCGAGTCCGAGGAGCCACTTCATGGCCGCAGCATCGGCGATCGGCCGGGTGGCGTCGAGCGGCATCTCACTGTGTGCCCTGGGTCACCACCAACAACGACCCACGACCCGCGATCTCGCGGCCTCACAAGCCGGGAACGGCTGGCTCCAGCTGGCGTCAGACCCATGTGCCCCGGCTCGTCGCGCTCGCGCTGATCACCATGGTTTCGGGGGCGGCGGCGGACGCGCAGCTGCCGACGATCGACGACGCGTTTCCGCCGAGCCTCGGGTTCGACGCCCGCGGGGCAGCGTCGCTGCACCGGGTCTCGATCGACCTGCGCTCGGCGCCCGAGGTCTCGTGGATCACCGTCGAGGTGTCGGCGCGGCGGGCGCAGGAGGTCGAGGTGCCCATCGATCTTCCGGTCGGCACGCGGGTGGTCGGGATGATGATCAACCGTGACGGGGGCTCGGTATGGGCAACCGCGATGGCCGAGGATGACGCTCGCGCAGCGGCGAGGGCCGCGTTCCAACCGGCGCTGCTCGCATGGGCGAGCACGACCGCGGGGGTCGATCACCTGACGTTGCGCGTGCACGGGCCGGCGACGGTCGAGCTCGCGATCGAGCTACCCGCGGTGGCAAGGCTTGGCATCGTGGCCGAGCGCGAAGTCGGCCGCATGAGCGTCTCGATCGATGGCGCGCCGCGCGGCAGCTGGAAGGCGTTGCGCGCGCGGGTCGCGATCGACACCACCGGGCTCGTGATCGATCCGGCGCCGCGGCCGTACGCCCAGGTCGATCGCCATACCTCGCTCGTCGCCGAGACGTCCGCCCACCGGACAGTCGTGATCGACCACGAGCCTCACCACATCCGATTCTCGGCGGACAAGGCGATGATCCGGCGCGCGCTCAAGCGGCGGATGGCGCGGCTGCGTCACTGCTACAACCACGTCGCGCAGTACCAGCCGCTCGAGGGGACCGCGGTGCTGCGCTTCCGGATCGCCAAGGACGGCAGCGTGCGCGACATCCGCGTCGACAGCGAGCTGCCGGCGTCGATCACGACGTGCCTCGCCGCCGAGATCGCGACGCTCGAGCTGCCGGCCGGGGACGGCGAGGTCGAGGTGAACTATCCACTGCAGTTCACGATGGCGCGCTGATCACTCGACGGTGCGCGTGGCCGAGCAGCCATCGCCGTCGACCTGGTTGCCGTCGTCGCAGGTCTCGCCGCAGCCCGCGTGGGTGTCGACGACGCCGTTACCGCAGACCGGACCATCGGGCGGAGGCGGCGCTGCGGGGGCAGCGGCGGCTCGGGCTCGACGAGGCAGGCTTCGTCGCAGCCGTCACCGACCTCGAAGTTGCCATCGTCGCAACCCTCGCCATCCTCGAGCTCGCCATTGCCGCACACCGGCTGGACGGTATCGACGTGGTGGATCATGAAGTCGACGGCCATCGTGGGGTTGGTCGCGCCGTCGATGTTGTCGGCCTCGAACAGCTCGACGACGTACATCCTTCCTCCGGCGCTTCACAGCAAGTCCGCGATCCCTCGCCGCGTGATGCCGCTCCACTCGCGCGCGAGCTCGCGAGGACGGGTCGCGCGACTGCGCTACCGCGCCACGTATTCCTGCGCGGCGCTGCGGAAACGCAACGCAACGAAACCACAGCGTGCGTGAGCCCCGACGAACACATCCGCCGCCGTGCAATGGCTGGGCTCCGGCGCTGCCCCGGAGCGTCGCCTCGGCGTACAGTGACCTCGCCGATGGCGCATCACGTCGAGACGGACATTTCGGTCAAGGGTTTCGGGTTTTCCTCGGACGACGACGGTCGCAGGCTCGAGTTTCCCCGCGCGGTCTCACACAACGTGGCCGGGCGGTTCGGCACGGTCGGCTACGGCTGCGCCGACGTCATCTTCGATGGCCTCGAGGGCCGGCTCGACACCCTGCGCTGGACCTCGGACGCCGCCTCGATCGGTGGCGCCTGGCTGCGCGATGACGCGGGCCGGTTCGACGTGGTCGTCCAGCGCATCGAGATGCCGCGCGGGCTGATGCTGACGCGCGCGGATCGCGGCGTCGAGTTGGTGTCGCCGCACGTCACGCTCTCCGAGATGAAGCTGACGGTGAAGGGACCGTTCGGCTCGACGCGCGAGAAGCCCGCACCGGCGCCTGCCGAGGTCGCCGCGCTGCGCCAGGATCGGCTGCGCTTCCTCGACAGCCTGTCGGGGCGCATCTATCTGACCGTCAAGGTCGTCCTCGATCTGCCGGTGATCGGCAAGCGCTCGCTCGATCAGCAGCTCAAGGTGCCGATCCAGGAAGGCAGCCTCGACTTCCGCGCCCTCGAGGACAGCCTCGACTGGCTCGAGGGCCGCTTCCTCGACATCAAGCACGAGGGTCAGAAGCTCGCGCTGACCTGGAAGGTCCCGATCTTCGGCTCGTCGCGCGAGCTCATCACCTGGCAGCTCGATCCCGAGGCGGCGACGCTCGCGTCGTTCGGTCGCGTGCCGGTGCGCTCGCTCGCAGACTACCGGCTGAAGAGCGGCGGCGGCGGCGACAAGAAGGACCAGACCCTGCAGGCGCTCTCGCTCGACGCGATCGACGTGGCGATCTCGCTGGTCGCGCCGCGCTCGGTCGATGTTGGCGGCGGCGTGATCATGTTCGGCGGCGACGACTCCCCCGGCATGGTCGACCTCAAGGTCTCCGGCGCGATCAACCAGTCGCTCCCCGGCAAGATCAACGGCACGATCGGCAGCATCGACACGACGATCAAGGACGTCCACATCGGCCCTGCCCTGCTGACCGCGGACCGCCTGCACTTCGATAGCCTCGACGAGCTCGAGGTGATCTTCGACGGGTTCTCGCCGACCTGCGTCACCGTCGTGATCCACCGGGTCACCGCGACGAACCTCGCGCTCAAGCTCGCGCGCCGCGCCTGAGATCGATCGATCCCCGTTACCCGGGCCGCGTCATGTCCGCGGGCTTGACCCACGCGTCGAATTGCTCGCTGGTGACGAAGCCGAGCGCGATCGCCGCCTCGCGAAGCGTCGTGCCGTCGACGTGTGCGCGCTTCGCGATCTTCGCCGCCTTGTCGTAGCCGATGTGCGGTGCGAGCGCGGTGACGAGCATCAGGCTGCCGTGGAGGTTGCGCTCGATCGCGGCGCGGTTCGGCTCGATGCCGCGCGCGCAGTGCTCGTCGAACGACAGGCAGGCGTCGCCGATCAGCCGGATCGACTGCAGCACGTTGTGCGCGATCAGCGGCTTGAACACGTTGAGCTCGAAGTTGCCGCTCGCGCCGCCGATCGCGATCGCGACGTCGTTGCCGAAGACCTGAGCGCAGACCATCGTCATCGCCTCGGCCTGCGTCGGGTTGACCTTGCCGGGCATGATCGAGCTACCCGGCTCGTTCTCGGGGATCACGAGCTCGCCGAGCCCGGAGCGCGGACCGCTCGCGAGCCATCGCACGTCGTTCGCGATCTTGAACAGCGCCGCCGCAACGGTGCGAATCGCGCCGTGACACGCGAGCAGCGCCTCGTGCCCCGCGAGCGCCGCGAACTTGTTGCGCGCGGTCACGAACGGCCGATCGGTGATCTCGGCGAGCTTGGCCGCGACGCGCAGCGCGTACTCCGGGTGCGCGTTGAGACCGGTGCCCACCGCGGTGCCGCCGAGCGCGAGCTCGTGGATGGCCGGCAACATGGCGCGAATCGCAGCGATGCCGTGATCGAGCTGTGCGACCCAGCCGCTGATCTCCTGACCG
>JBKJUF010000272.1:0-4816 GCA_046590445.1 Kofleriaceae bacterium | reverse complement strand
CTCGTAGGTCAGCGTGCCGGAGCGCGACACCACGCCGACGCCGCCCGGCTTGTGGATGTAGCCCGGCATGATGCCGACCTTGCACTGACCGGGCGTGATCACGCCGGGGCAGTTCGGGCCGACAAGCGTGACCCACGGGTACTCGTGATCGAGGGTGTACTTCACGGCGACCATGTCGCGTACCGGAATGCCCTCGGTGATCGCGATGATCACCTCGATGCCCGCGGCGGCTGCCTCGAGGATCGAGTCCGCGGCGAACGGCGGCGGCACGTAGATCACCGACGTATTCGCGCCGGCGTGCTCGACCGCCTCGCTGACGGTGTCAAACATCGGGACCTTCTCCAGGCCCTCGACCTTGCTGCCGCCCTTGCCGGGCGTGACACCGGCGACGACGCGGGTGCCGTACTCGACCATCTGGCGCGCGTGAAACGCACCGGCCGCACCCGACATTCCCTGGACGACGAGACGCGTATCGAATCCGACGAGGACGCTCATGAGCGCGCCTCCTTCGCGGCCTTGACGACCTTCTGGGCGCCGTCTGCCATGTCGGCAGCAGCGACGATGTTGAGCCCGCTCTCGGCGAGCATCTTCTTACCGAGATCGACGTTCGTGCCCTCGAGCCGCACGACGAGTGGCACCTTGAGCCCGACTTCCTTGACCGCGGTGATCACGCCCTGCGCGATCGTGTCGCACTTCATGATGCCGCCGAAGATATTGACGAAGATCGCCTTCACCTCGGGGTCCGTCGTGATGATCTTGAACGCGGCGGTGACCTTCTCCGCCGTGGCGCCACCGCCGACGTCGAGAAAGTTCGCGGGCGCGCCGCCGTAGTACTTGATGATGTCCATCGTCGACATCGCGAGGCCGGCGCCGTTCACCATGCAGCCGATGTTGCCCTCGAGCGAGATGTACGAGAGGTCCCACTTCTTGGCCTCTTGCTCCGCCGCATCCTCCTCGTTGGGATCGCGCCAGTCCTCGAGCTCCTTGTGGCGGTACATCGCGTTGTCGTCGAAGCTGATCTTCGCATCGAGCGCGAGCACCTTGCCGTCCTTCGTGGTGACGAGCGGGTTGACCTCGAGCATCGAGCAGTCCATCTCGTGGTAGCAGCGCGTCAGCGTCTGGAGGAACCCGCCGAGCTCGTGCGCGACCTTGCCCTTGATCCCGAGCTGCTTCGCGAGCGCGCGCGACTGCCAGTCCTGCCAGCCGGTCGCCGGGTTGATCGTGTGCTTGAAGATCTTCTCGGGGTGCTTCGCAGCCACCTCCTCGATGTCCATGCCGCCCTCGGCGGAGGCCATCACGATGACCCGACCGATCGCGCGGTCGAGCAGCATCGCGAGGTAGTACTCGTGCTCGATCGCGAGGCCTTGCTCGACGAGCAGCCGCTGGACCTTCTTGCCCGCGGGGCCGGTCTGCGGCGTCACCAGGGTCATCCCGAAGATCTTCTTCACGGCCGCCTCGGCGTCGGCGCGCGTCTTCGCGACCTTGACGCCGCCGGCCTTGCCGCGACCACCCGCGTGGATCTGCGCCTTGACGACGACGATCTCGTTACCCGATTGCTCCTGCACCTTCGGGATCGCCGCGAGCGCGTCTTCCACGCTCGTCGCCGGGATCCCTGAGGGCACCGGAACGCCATACTTCCGGAGCAGTTGCTTGCCCTGATACTCGTGGATCTTCACGGTCGCGTGTGTACCACGGTCGCCGTCGGGCGTGGCGTGATCGCCGATGGTCGGACCCGCGGATCTACGAGGGCGCCGGAGCCTCGCGCGCGCGCGGCCACCAGATCGCGGTCGCGATGGCAAACCCGGCCGGCAGCACCATCATGCCGAGCGCGAGCGGCAGGTGGTCGAGGAACAGGCCAACCAGCGATGGCGACCACAGATCGCCGAACAGGTGGATCGCGAAGATCGCCACCGCCATCGCGCTGGCGCGGAGTGCGGCCGGCGCGGTCCGCAGCAGGATCGCGTTGATCGGTGCAGTCGACATGAACAGGCCGACCTCGGCGAAGCCGGCGAGCACGAAGAACATCCACGCCGACGGCACCAGGAACGCCGCCGCCGCGAGCGGGAACGCGATCGCCACGCCGATCGCACAGACCCGGAGCTGATGGTTCGCGGCGCGCAGGTTGTCGGGGTGCTCGTGCGAGGCGTCTGGTGGCAGCGCGGGTAGCGTACGGATCGCGCGATCGGCGAGCCGGCCACCGATCACCGTCCCGATTGCGCCGGCGAGCACGGTGACGACGCCGAACCAGAAGTTCGCGCTGCCGAGGATCTGCTCGGCCTGGGCCTGGACGACCTGGGGCGTCATCACGGTCCCGACCGGCAGCGGCTTGCCGAGCTCGGTCGCAAACCGTGCGGACAGAAACGTCGGCGCCCAGTACGCGAACGCGCCGATCGCGGCGGTGTGCGCGCAGTAGCCGAGCACCGCGCGGCGATAGAGCGGGATCCGCGCGAGCCGGCCGACGATCGCGAGCATGCTCTGCTTCGCGGCGTGAAGCTTGCGAGGCGGCTCGTGGATCGCGAGGCACACGAGCGCGAGCACGACGCCGGGGCCGCCACCGACGAAGAACGCCTGGCGCCAGCCCCAGACCTCCTGGATGTAGCCACCGAGCAAATACCCCGCCGCCGACCCGACCGGAATCGCGACGAAGAAGATCGCGAGCATCTTGCCCTTCTTGTCGGGCGGCGTGATGTCGTCGATGATCGTCGGCGCGAGCGTCGCGTAGCTGGCCTCGCCGACGCCGACCGCGATCCGCGCGAGGATCAAGGTGACGAGGCTGTTCGACAGCCCCGACGCGATCGTCGCGAGGCTCCACGTCACGACACCGAACGCGATCAGCCACTTGCGCGACATCCGATCGCCGAGCAAGCCGAAGATCGGCGATGTCAGGAAGTAGCCGAGCAGGAACACCGTCGCGAGTAGCCCGCCCTCGAAGTTCGACAGCCCGAGGTCCGCCTTGATCCGCGGCAGGACGGCCGCGACGATGAACCGATCGAGGTAGTTGAGGAAGTTCAGCCCGGTGAGGAGCGTGACGATCGCGACGCGATTCCTGATCACCGGTACACGATCATGTGCGCCATGGACCGGCACGATAGACCAATCGACGCGGCGCTCGAAGGGCTGGGAGAACCGATGTCGATGAGGTCTGGTAGAGTTCGGCAGTGGCGGTCGACGACAAGAAACCGGCGACGTACCAGGACGTGCTCGATGCGCCGGAGCACCTGGTCGCCGAGATCCTCGACGGCGAGCTTTACCTGTCCCCGCGCCCGGGCGGGCCGCACGCAGCCGCGACGTCGACGCTGGGCTATGTGCTCGGTCCTCCATTTCATCTCGGCACGACGGGCCCGGGCGGCTGGATCATCCTCGACGAGCCAGAGCTCCACCTCGATCAGCACATCGTCGTCCCTGATCTCGCGGGCTGGCGACGCGAGCGGTTGCCCGCGGTCCCGAACCAGGCGTTTATCACGCTGGCACCCGACTGGGCATGCGAGATGCTGTCGCGCTCGACGGCTGCAATCGATCGCGCCGACAAGCTGCCGCTGTACGCGCGCGCCGGCGTGCAGCACGTCTGGCTCGTCGATGCGGTCCAACGAACACTCGAGGTCCTGCGCGCCCACGCCGGTACCTGGCTGATCGTCGGTGTGCATCGCGGTGATGTGTGCGTGCGCGCGGAGCCGTTCGATGCGATCGAGATCGATCTCGCCGTGCTGTGGGCCTCGATCGCCCCACCCCCGGTGCGTGGAACCCGCGCCTCGGAAGAGGCAGCCGAGTATGCGCTCGACGGAATCTAGAACGCGCTGGAACGAGTGCGGTCGCCGACCTCGAACACTCACCGGTATTCGAATGGAATGCCGGATGCGCGGAGCCGTGCGCGGCCGGGCAGCGTCGTCGTGAAGCCGTCGATGCGGAGCAGCTTCAGGCTCGGTAGCGACGCCCGCGCGGCGATGATGAGGTCGATGCCCTGATCGGAGAGCCCGGTGAACGACAGGTCGAGCTCGAGCAGGTGCTTCGCGAGCGGCGAGCCGTCGAGGTGCAGGCACAGCTCGTCGCCGTTTCGGGTCTTCGCGAACCGGAGCGTGTGGAGCTTCGGCATCCGATCGCCAGAGAACAGCGGCGCGAGATCGTCACTCCGCATCTGCCCCGACAGCTCGAGGTCGCCGAGCTCCGGCCAGGAACTGCGAAACAGCGCGGCAATGACGGCGGACGAGATGTGGCTCGTCCGCAACGCGAACCGGAGAGCGTTGGGAAGGCACCAGGCGTCGCCAAGGCCGATCTGTTCGCCGCTCAAGACGACCTCCTCGAGCTGCGGAAACGTCTTGCCGAGGGTCGAGAGGTCACCGAGGTCCTCGAGGTTGCGGCTGGTGACCACGAGCCGGCGAAGCGGTGGGGCAGGACGTGCGGCGAGCACGAGCTGGAGAATCTCGCGATGGGCTTGCGACGATGCGTGGTGATCGCCGACGACGAGGGCGTGCAGAAACCGTGCGGACGGGTGGTGCACGAGGTCGAAAAAGACCTGTTGAAACTCGCCGTACGGAAAGTTGCCGACGAGCCGTGCGGCGACGATGAAGCCAAGCTCCCATACGAGCGCGACGCGAGGTCGGCTCGAGGACGGAGCGTCCCGCTTTGTGGGTAGGTAGCGCGCGAGCGAGCCGAGGAGCTGAGGCGCGTGGGCACGGAGGATGCGAGCTTGTTCGACCTCGAGTCGCCGATCTCCGGGCTGGCCGCCGATCGCGTGTTGCACCACGATCAGGGCGCCGCGCGGATGGCCGCGCTCCTGGAGCCAGTCGGCGTAGGCGAGCGCAGTCGCCGGATCGAGCGG
>JBKJUF010000217.1:0-3441 GCA_046590445.1 Kofleriaceae bacterium | reverse complement strand
CGCAGGCCGGGGCACTCGCCGACGCCGGCGTCGCGCCGCTCGATGCGCGAGCGCTGCTCGCCGAGCGCAAGAAACAGGCGAAGCTCCTCATGGAGCAGGCTCACGATGCGTTGCAGGAAGGCAACTTCACGCTCGCGCTCGAGCACATCGATGGTTCGCTCAAGCTGCGCAAGACCGCGCGGGGCCACATGCTCCGCGCCCAGGCGCTCCAGCGTCTCGACCGGATCTCCGAGGCGCTCGACTCCGTCGATCTCGCCGCCGAGGCTTCGCCGACGTATCCGCCGGTGTTCGAGCTGCGTGGCCGCATCCTGTGGGCGGCCGGCCGCAAGGACGAGGCGAAGTTCGCGTTCGAGCAGTTCCTCGCGCTCGAAGACGACACGCCGAAGGCCAGGGCCATCGAAGATCTGATCCGCGAGAACAATTGACCGGCGGGGTTACACGCGTGCTCGGGCTCGAGAGCTCGTGCGACGAGACCGCGGCCGCGATCGTCGACAACGGTCTCCTGGTTCGCTCGGATGTCGTCGCCTCGCAGCACGACGTCCATGCCCGTTACGGAGGCGTCGTGCCGGAGCTCGCCTCGCGGGCGCACCTGTTGAATGTCGTCCCCGTCGTGCAGGCCGCGCTCGATCGAGCGGGCAGTAGCCTCGACGAGATCGACGGGATCGCGGTCACCAACGCGCCCGGGCTGGTCGGCGCGCTCCTCGTCGGGCTGCAGACCGCGAAGGCGATCGCCTGGGTCACCGGCAAGCCGATCGTCGGTGTCCACCACCTCGAGGGCCATCTCTCGGCGGTGTATCTCGAGCCCGACCCACCACCGATGCCGCACCTCGCGCTGATCGTCTCGGGCGGCCACACCTCGCTGGTGCGCGTGAACGATCATGGCGATGTCGTCGAGCTCGGCGCGACGCGAGACGATGCGGCCGGCGAGGCGTTCGACAAGGGTGCGAAGCTGCTCGGCCTCGGCTACCCCGGAGGCGTCGTCATCGATCGCCTCGCGACGACCGGCGATCCCAAGGCGGTGACGTTTCCGCGCGCGATGACCGCGTCGTCGACCGGGGCCGAGTTCTCGTTCAGCGGGCTCAAGACCTCGCTGCTCCACCACGTCCGCGCGCACGGCGTGCCCGAAGGCCAGGCGCTCGCCGATCTGTGCGCGAGCTACCAGGCGGCGATCGTCGAGGTGCTGGTCCGCAAGACGCGCCAGGTCGCGCGTCGCGAGGGGCTCGCCCATGTCCAGGTCTGCGGTGGCGTCGCGGCAAACTCCGCGCTGCGGTCGGCGATGCTGGCCGCGGCTCGCGAGGACGACTTCCGGGTCTACGTGCCGCCGCCGCATCGCTGCACCGATAACGCCGCGATGATCGCCGCCGCCGGCTATCATCACCTCGTGCGCGGAGAGCGGGCGGACCTCGCCCTCGATGCCATCCCGAGCGCGCCGTTGCCGAGGCGGGCGTGACCGAGGGCAACGGTCACGGGATCGCCCGCGAAGATCCGTTTCCCGATGCCCGCGTGCTGCTCGATCGCTACGGGCTGCGCGCGAAGAAGGCGTTTGGCCAGAACTTCCTGGTCTCCGAGCGAGCGTTCCGCGCGATCGTCGATGCGACGGTGTGCGCCGACGACGACTGGATCGTCGAGATCGGTGCTGGCCTCGGGACGTTGACCGCGCGGATCGCCGAGCGAGTCTCCGAGGGCAAGGTGATCGCGCTCGAGCGCGATCCCGACATGGTCACCGTGCTGCGCGCCGAGCTCGCGGGCGTCGACAACGTCGAGATCGAGAGCGGCGATGCGCTGCGCTACGACCTGCGGATGGCGGCGCGCTGGCGAGGCGACAAGATCATCGTCTGCGGAAACCTGCCGTATCACATCGCTGCGCCGCTGATGTTCAAGGTGCTCGAGGCGCGCGCGGTCGTCCAGCACGCCGTGTTCATGATCCAGAAGGAGATGGCGGACCGCATCGTCGCGGCGCCGGGAACCAAGGACTACGGCGCGCTTGGCGTGATGATCCGGACGTATGCCGACGTGATCGCGGTCGCGAAGGTCGGGGCCGGCTCGTTCGTTCCGCCGCCGAAGATCGACTCGACGGTCATCAAGCTCACGCCGCTCGCGAACGCCGCGCCACGCTGCCCGATCGCTGACGACAAGCACTATTCGGCGGTGGTTCATGCCGCCTTTGGACAGCGTCGCAAGACGCTCCGCAATGCGCTGCGCGCCGCCTTCGAGGAGGCCGCGGTCGACGCCGCGCTGTCGACGACAAAGATCGACGGCATCCGTCGCGGCGAGACGCTCGACGTCGCGGAGTTCGGCGCGCTGGCCGCCGAGCTCCCACCGGCGAGCCTGCTCGCGAAGGCGTAGCGCTTCGCGGAGCTCTCCCGCGAATCAGCCGGCTTAGTCTCGCTGAGCCCAGAACGTCTGCAGCGCAGGCCACAGCCGTTGCGAAGCCTTGCGCGAGACCACAGCGCCGACGTGTCCTCCGCGATCGACGAGGAGCTGCTTGTCGCGACTCGCGGCGAGCTCGATCAGCGGCTGCGCGCTGGCGACCGGCACGATGTGATCGTCGGCGAACGCGATCGCGAGCAGCGGGCACTCGATCGCGCCGAGCCGCGCGCGGCGGCCGAGCACCGAAAACTCGCCGGAGACGAGCTGGTTGCCGCGGTACAGCTGCTCGATGTATTGCGCGTAGCACTCGCCCGGGAACGACACGTTGTCGTTGCCCCACTTCTCGGTCGCGAGAAAGCCGTCCATGAATTCGTCATCCCACGCGCGATCGAGCACGGAGACGGCCTTGGCCGCCTTCAGCGTCGGCCGGAGCAGGTTGAAGCTGGCCTGCATGAGCTGGTGCGGCACGTTGCCAAATGCTTCGAGGAGCGAGCGCACCTCGAACGTCGGGACGCGGGTCCACGTCGTCATGATCCCCGCATTCTCGAAGTCGATCGGCGCGGCGAGCGCGGTCAGCGACTTGATGTGCTCGGGGAACGCGGCCACATACGCGGCCGCGAGCGTGCCACCGAGGCAATAGCCGAGGACATGGATGGCGGCTGCGCCCGAGACTCGCGCGGCCGTGCGGACGGCGCGGCCCAGGTAGCGGCCGCCGATATCGTCCCACGTCAGGTAGCGATCCTCGTCGCCGGGAGTACCCCAATCGATGCAGTAGACCTCGTGTCCCATGCCGACGAGCCACTCGATCAGCGAGCGCCCGGGACCGAGGTCCAGGACGTACCAGCGGTTGATCAGCGACGGGACCATCAGGATCGGCGTTGCGAGCTTCTGGGTGTGCGGCGCGAACCGCAGCAAGCGCCACTTGTTCTCGGTCCACACCACGGTGTGCGGCGTCTGACCGGTCGCTGGTGTGAACCCGCGCGGCCCGCGCCGCCATAGCGCGGCGAGAGAATCCACGGGCCCACGCCGCCGGGATGGAGGGGGGTGGGATGTGCCCGGCCCGTGGGGCGG
>JBKJUF010000716.1:0-5326 GCA_046590445.1 Kofleriaceae bacterium | reverse complement strand
GCGCCGGTGAACACGATCGGCGAGGCCGGCGTGCCGACGAGCTCGACCACGCGCTCGCCGGACTCGGCGAGTCGGTCGGTGCCGTGGACGACGACGACCCCGGCCATCGCCCCGGCCATCCGGCCGGCGGTCTCGGCGATCAGCGTGTGATCGGCCGGGGTCATGTCGAGGCTGTCCTTGTTCATGAGCTGCATCCGCTGCACCTCGACGCCGCGCAGCTCGAGCGAGACCAGCATGACGTCGAGCACCGAGACGTGGTTCGAGAGAACCCCGGACAGCTCGTCATACGTCTTCTCGATCGTGCCCCCTGTCGAGATCAGGGCAATACGGCGCTTCATGCTCGGACCAGCTGTCAGATACCACGCTACGGTTGCACGCGTCGGCGGCGGCGGCCGACGCATAGCCCAAGAATCAGCGAGCATGCGAACGTGCCCCCGTGCTGGGTCGCGGCGCACCCGCCCACGACATCGCCGTCGCGTTCGCACGTCAGCGCGCTAGAGGCCGAGCAGACCGCGAGCACATCGCTATCCTCGAGGGTGCGTTGTCGGATATCGGCGGGCTCGAGCTTGTAGTACATCGTCGCCGCGGTCGCGCTCGCATCGGGCGCTAGCTCGTCACAGCGTGGAACCCGCGTCCCCGCGTGGTCGCGTGGCCACGGCTCGGTACCGGTTGCACAGCTGTGTGCCAGGCCGAGCAGGTGCCCGACCTCGTGCGTCGCGACGCTGGTCAGATCGATCAGCGGCTTGGAGGTGGGCGGTACGGGCTGCCCGGGCGCGACCGTTCGCAGCGCGAAGTCGACCGCGTTGAGCTCGATGTCGGCCTCGAGGATCTTGCCATCCTCGCCGTCGAACGGATCGTCGATGAACCGGAGCCGTGTGACCCCGGTCGCCGCCGGTGCGTAGCAGAGCTCCGGCTCGGTCGCGGTCGCCGGTCTGCACCAGCGGGTGGTCAGGAGGTGCACGCTCGTGAGCCCGTCGACCGCCGCCTGCGGCAGGCGTTCCGCCGCGCGCACGATCGAGAGCTCGCCGCACGTCGACGCCTGGGCCCAGCTCGCGAACGCAGCGTCGAATGCGGTGGCATCGGTTTCGGAGATCGAGGTCCCGTAGACGACGTCGAGACAACCGCTCGCACGCCATACCGCGCGATCACCGGATCGCGTGTGGACCACACCGTACCGGGCGGTGTCGCCCGCGGTAGGTTGCGCGGACGCTGCGGTCTGGTTCGCGAGCGCCGTCATGACGAGCGTCGTGGCGCCGGTCGTCGTCCGTGCCGTCGCGACATCGAGCACGACGCGGTCACCAACCTCGAGGAGCGGCGGTTGATGCGAGAACCACATGCCGATCCCATCGACCACACCGCCGAGCTGGATCACGGTCGCGCTCGTACCGTCGTCGCGCCGCACGTCGGATTCGGTGACGAGTACATCGCCGGCATCGTGTGATCTCGTCGCTTCGACGCGACCGACAAGCGTGAGAGATCCGGCGTGAGCACTGGATGCGGCGATGGCAACGAGCCCGAGTGCGTGCGCGACTCGCATGTCAGTACAGCTTCTGGATGCCGGCCTGGTCCAAGAACGAGAGCGAGAGCGTGGGGTTGAACTCCAGCACCGCGGCGGAGCCGAGGCAGGCGGGAGTGATCATGACGGACTCCTGGTCGAACACCTTGAAGACCTCGCGGAAGAACATGTTCTCGAGGCACTGATCGCCGAACTGGTCGACGGCGTACTCGGTGATGGTCTCGTGACGGAGGCCGAGCGCGTGACCGAGCTCGTGGCGGAGGATGCCGACCAGCGGAAAGCTCGGATTCGTGGCGAACGCCTGTGGGAGGTTGATCAGGAGCTGGCGATTCGCGCGCGGCGTGCTCGGAAAGAACGCGCGCGCGATCAGCCCAGATTGGATGACCACCGGGATCACGTTGAAGGTAACGGCCGCGTTCGCGTTCGTACAGTTTGCGTCCTCGGACGGCGTGTAGACGAATCTGATCTCGCCGTCGGCGGCAGTCTGCCAGTCACCGGCCGCAGCCCCCATCGAGGCAACCACGGCGGCCTTGTGTCCGGCAAACGCATCCGAGACGCAGTAGGTGAGGTTGGTGCGCAGGCTCTTTGGCCACCGGTCGTCCTTGCCGTTGACCCTGTTGACCACGGACTCGGACACTTGTTCGCCGGTCGTGTTCGCGAGCCGATACGCCGCGTACAGCTGATCGACCTCCTCCATCGATGCGAGCGGTTGGTCAAAGTCGTAGTGGAGGTAAACGATACCGGTGTCGTCGCTCTCCATGCTGATGTGTCGCTCGACGAATTGATCGTAGGTGAGGGGTTGGGTCGTTTCGCCGACGATGCAACCAGGCAGCGTGATTGCGGCGAGGAGGAGGGTGATGGCTGGCTTCATGCGCACACGAGGAGCAATGTTGAGTCCGCTTCGCACCTCGCCAAAAAAGCCAGAGCCACACGCAAGTCCGGGGGCTTACGCGTTTAGACGCTGAGGCGCGCGGCCCCACCCTGGTCTCAAAAAAGGTCAGTGGGTGATCGGTGGCTGCCGCGCTCGTCGACGCGCTCCTGGAGACCGGCGACGATCCCGAGCTATCGCTGTCACGTGCGGCCCGCTCACTTCTTCAGCGTAGCCGCGACCTCGGCGATGATCGAAATTGCTCGCTCGACCTCGTCCGTGGTCGTGTCGTGGCCGAACGAGAGCCGGCACATCCCGACATCTTGCGGCAGCTCGATCGCCGCGAGCACGGCCGAAGGTTTCTCGTCGCGCTCCGCGCACGACGAGCCGGTCGAGAGATAGACGCCGCGGCTCGACAAGACGGTGCGCAGCGCAGCTGCCGGCACTCCGCGAAACCCGAGCGCGAGGATGTGTGGTGCGCGGCGCTGATCCGGCACGAGCTGGCGATAGTCGAGCTTCGCGGCGTCGAGCTTCGTGGTGACGATGTTCGCGAGCTCGAGCCAGCGCGTCCGCGCGCGTGCGAGCGTCGAGACCGCGCGCTCGGCGGCGAGCCCGAGGCCCGCGGTGCCCGGCGCGTCTTGCGTGCCGCCGCGCAGGCCACGCTGCTGGCCGCCGCCGACCCACAGCGGCTCGACCTCGATGCCATTGCGCAGCCACAACGCGCCGACGCCTTTCGGGCCGTGCAGCTTGTGACCGGCGATCGCGATCGAGTCGACATCGAGCGTGGCGGCGTCGAGCGGCACGTGACCGAACGCCTGCGCGGCGTCGATGTGAATGTGGCAACGCGGCGCGCGCTTCCGGATCGCGCTCGCGATCGCGGCGACCGGCTCGGTCACGCCGATCTCGTTCTGCACCATCACGATCGCGACGATTGCGGCACCGACCGCCGCCTCCGCCGCTACGTCCGGATCGACGAGCCCATCACGCCCGACCGGGATGGTGACGATCCGACGGTTGCCCTCGAGCTTCTTCGCGGCGGCCGAGACCGCAGGATGCTCGACGGCGGTCAGCACGATCGAGCCTTCGCGCACACGCGCCGCGCCAAGCACCGCGAGCGCATCGGCTTCCGTGCAGCCGCTCGTCCACACGATGTCGCCGATGCCGTTGTCGCCGAGCGCGGCGAGCATGCGCGTGCGCGCGGTGTCGATGAATGCGCGCGCGGCCGCGCCTTGCGGATGCGCCGCACTCGGGTTGCCCCATGCACTCCGCATGACCTCGGTCATCAGTGCGATGACCTCGTCGGAGACCCGGGTCGAGGCGGCATTGTCGAGGTAGATGGGCTGCATCTTTGAGCTTTGTATGTAGCTGCACTTCCGGTGGTGCCGCAAGCTGTGCCCGTACTGCGACTTCGCGGTCGAGCTCGGAGGATCTGCCGCACGAGCGCTATCCGCCGTCCCAACCAGCGTCGCGCAGGTCGAAGCAGACGACTGGCGGCACTATCGCTTGGTGAAGTCGAGCTCCATCGCCTTCGCCTTCTTGCAGACGCGAACGACGACGTCGAGCCTCGCGGTGGCGGCGGGCGTCGCGACGAGCTCCGAGAAGGCATCATCGTTCGCGGCGAGCTCGTAGATGCCGGGGGTGCCCGTGCTGCGGAGGCGCAGCTTCGACGCGACCATCGGTGAGAATCCTTTGGTGTCGAGCTCGATCGTCGTCAGTCGGCCGCGCCGTTGCTTGCGTGCGATCGGCACGACCAGCGGTTCCGTGCCGAGCATCCAGACCTGGGTGTCGGTGATCAGCGTGCGATTGTGATGGCCTCGAGCACATGGCTTGTAGAGGTAGCGCTTGCCGGCCGCGTCACGACGAACGCGCACGAGAAACAAGCCCTTCGACGGCAGATCCTCCGTGCTCAGGTCCTTGCGCTCGCCATCGTCGAGCGCGGTCGTCACGAGGTTCGCGCGATACTTCTCCGCGAGGGGCGACCGTGCGGCGGCGACGAACGTTCCCTCGTCGAATGCGGGCTCGGTGTCGAGCACGTCGAGGCGCTGCCCGGCGACGAGGCGGGTCGGCGCGGCCGAGGCCGACCCGGCGATCAGGCACAGCACGAGACCAGCGCGCATGCACCGAGCCTGACATCACAGCAATTCCGGGACAAGAGCGGCGATTCGCCCCCTCCCGCCCCGGCGCCTGAGTACGATGAGTCACGTATGGCCACGAAGAAGCCCACGAAGCCGGCTGCCAGCGCGCGAGCTCACCCGAAGACGTCGCCCAAGACGTCGCCGAAGAAGCTCGAGAACCTCGCGGCCCGGCCGCCGGCCTTCGACGACATGGTCGACGAACAGCTCGTCGACCACAGCGGCGTGTTTCGCGTGACGACCGCGATCGCGAAGGAGCAGATCGGCCACGACGAGGACGCCTCGCCGCGGTTCCCGAACGAGAGTCTCGTGATGGCCGCGCAGCGCGACGGCTTTCGCGAAGACCCTGACAGCGTCGCCGACGATCACGTGATCGACGACGAGACCACGGTCGCCGTCAAGCGCCAGCGCCTCGCCACGCTCGCGGCGCTCGCCCAACGCAAGCCGCGCCGCTAAGCGCGCCCGTTCTCGGCAGCTGCGGAAGGGTTCGGTACCTTGAGGCGAAACCGAGCGCGGGCCGTCGGCGTGATCTTGCGCGTCACCAGCAGCAGGGTCGCGATCGGCAGCACGAGCTGGAGTGTCATCGTCGGGAGCACGAGCAGGAGCGATGGTTCCGCGATGACCGAGTAGCCCCAGGTCGACGCCTCGCGGAACGCTGCGATCGCCGGCCAGAACACCCAGAGCGTGACGAGCGTGCCGACGACGCCGTAAACGATGCCGACGATTTGGTGCGAGCGCGTCATCCGCAGCAGCTCGATGCCGGTCCACAGCATCAACATCGTGAGGCCGGCGTTCCACCAGATCGAGCGG
>JBKJUF010000703.1:0-7673 GCA_046590445.1 Kofleriaceae bacterium | reverse complement strand
CGCGGCTGTTCCGGATGTCGAGCCTCCGGATCCCACGGATCGCGCAGGCGCCCGCGCCGCAGCTCCGGCTCCGGCTGCGCAGCAAGCTCGTCGTCGCGATGCTGTTCGCGGCGCTCGTGCCGGTCGCGATCGTCGCGCTGCTCGCGACCGGCGTGATCCTGTCGAGCCTCGAGGGTGGACTGCGGGAGGATGCCGATCGGCAGCTCACCGTTGGCCTCAACCTCGTGCTGCGCGCCGTCGAGCGGCTCGGCGACGAGTCGGTGCAGCTCTCCGAGTCGTTCGAGCTCGGCGCCGCGCTCGAGCGCAACGACATGCCGGCGATCGAGGGATGGCTGTCGCACGAGCAAGTGCACCTGCCGTCGGCGCGGCTGCAGCTGGTCGATGCGACGGGGACGATGTTGCTCGACCGCACGGTCGGCGGCGCGGTCGCCCGGTTCGCGGATGTCGGCGTCGAGGCCGACGATCCGGTGATCGCGTCGGGACGCGCGTGGACGCGTGGCGTGTCGCTCGTGACCGTCGGCGATCGCGTCGTCGTGCGCGCGGTGTCTCCGGTGGTCGACCCGAGCCTCACGCTGCGCGGCGTGCTCGTGCTGTCGACGCCGTTCGACGGCGACTTCGCGGACGCGATCAAGGGCGCGCTGTCGGCCGACGTCATGCTCGGCGGCCCCTCGGGAAGCCTCCAGGTGACGTTCCGCTCGAGCCTCGGTCGGCGCGGCGATCCGATGAGCCTCGGGGCGCGCGATCGAGCGGCGGCGCTCCGCGGCCAGCGCGTGATCCGCGATCTCGATCTCGCGCGTGACGGCGAGGAGCCGGGGCACTACAAGCTCGCGGTGACCGGGCTGCTCGACGGCCAGGACCGCCCCGTGGGGCTGATCGCGGTCGCGGTCGATCGCGAGCCGCTCGCGGCGACCAAGCGGCTCGCGCTGCGCACGCTCGTCGCCGGTGGGCTGGCCGCGCTCGCCTTCGCACTCGTGCTCGCGCTGTTCTGGTCACGCCGGCTCGGCGCACCGATCGCGCGGCTGCACCGCGGCGCGATCGCGGTGTCGCGCGGCGATCTGGATCACCGGATCGACATCGCCGGCGGCGACGAGCTGACCGATCTCGCGACCGCGTTCAACCAGATGACGTCGACGCTCAAGGACAACCAGGCCAGGCTCGCCGCCCGCATGCGCGAAATCGTGGCGCTCCACGACGCGGGCCGCGCGGTGTCGTCGGTGATCGATCTCGACTCGGTGTCGCGCAAGATCGTCGATGCCGTCGCGCGCACGTTCGATGTTCAGCTCGTCGCGCTGTGGCTCGTGGAGGGCGGTGCGAATACCAGCCTCCGCGCCTCGGCGGCCCGCGCGCGTCGTGCCGACATGTCGACCGCGCTGGCGATGGACGAGGCGCTCGCCGCCGCCGGATCGCTGCGCGACATCGCCGAGCAGGTCCGCAAGTCCCGCACGCCGCTGCGGTTCGATCGCGCGAGCAGCGACCCGGTGCACGGCGAGGCCGCGCGACTCGCCGGTGCTCCAGGGCCCCTCGTCGCGCTGCCGCTCGATCGCAACCGGCCTGGCGCGGCCGCGCGTGTCGTCGGCGTTCTCGCGGTCGGTCGCGCAGAAGACGCCCGCGAGTTCTCCGAGGCGGATCTCAATCTCCTGACCACGTTCGCCGATCAGGCGGGAGCCGCGGTCGAGAACGCGCTCCTCTATCAAGAGGTCCGCGGCGCGAGCGAGGAGCTCGAGCGCAAGGTGCGGCTGCGCACCGCCGAGCTCACCGCGATCAACCACGAGCTCGGCAAGGCGTTCGCCGATCTGCGCGAGACCCAGGCCCAGCTGATCCTGTCCGAGCGGATGGCGGGCCTTGGCGTGCTGGTCGCGGGCGTCGCCCACGAGATCAACTCGCCGACCGCCGCGATCCGGGGCTCGATCGAGGGGCTCAGCAAGACGCTCGTTCGGGTGTCCCGCCACGGCGCCGAGCTCGCGGCGCACGCGCCGACCCCGGCGACCGCGGGCGCGATCACGGGTTACCTCGAGGAAGCGGCGCCGAAGCTCAGCGAGCGCCAGCTGCCGACCGGGCTGACCGCCCGCAAGGCCGCCCGCGAGCTCGCGGTCGTGCTCGAGAGTGCGCAGCTCGCCGACGCGCCGCAGCTCGCCGCCGACCTCGCCGACCTCGGCGCGACGCTCGAGGATGCCGAGCGGTTCATCGGCGCGCTCGGACCGCATCGCCAGCTCGCGCGCGAGGTCGTCGCGTCGCTGACCGACCACGTGTACCTCCATCGAACCGCCTCGACCGTGCGACACGCAGTCGGTCAGATCCAGCGCATCGTCGGCGCGTTGAAGACGTATTCACACCTCGATCAACAGGCGACGCGCATCGAGGCAGATCTGCACGAAGGTCTCGAGACCACGCTCGCGGTGCTGCACCACACGCTGCGTGATATCGTCGTCGAACGTCATTATGGTGACCTGCCGCGCGTCCCGGTGTACGTCGACGAGCTAAACCAGGTGTGGACGAACTTGATCTCGAACGCGCAACAGGCTGTCAGCGGCCGAGCTCAGCCCGGAGCCGGGAATGAATCCCGGCCCCTCCATCCCGGGCCCGGCGGCTCCATCACCATCGAGACCGCCGTCGATGTCGAGCGCAAGGTCGCGATCGTGCGCGTGATCGATGACGGCCCCGGGGTTCCCGAGGACGTGCTGCCGCGGATCTTCGAGCCATTCTTCACGACGAAGCCCAAGGGCGAGGGCACCGGGCTCGGGCTCGGCATCGCCCGCCAGATCGTGGACAAGCATGGCGGCGAGCTGCGCTGCGAGTCCGAGCCGGGCCGCACGGTGTTCGAGGTCCGGCTCCCGATCGTCACCACGGTGGGAGTCGCGACGTGAGCTCGCGCGAGGTGATCGTCTGTGTCGATGACGAGGAGGGCGTGCTCCGCGTGCTCCGCGCCCAGCTCGGCGCGAGGTTCGGCCACGAGTGCCAGATCGCGACGGCGCGCTCGGGCGACGAGGCGGTCGCGCTGTTCGACGAGCTGACCCGCGAGGGCGAGGCAATCGCGCTCGTGATCGCCGATCAGATCATGCCCGGCATGAAGGGTGTCGAGCTGCTCGAGATCGCTGATCGGCGGATGCCGGCAACCACGAAGATCCTGCTGACCGGCCAGGCCGGCCTCGACGCGGTGATCGACGCGATCAACCGCGCCCACCTCAACCATTATATCCCCAAGCCGTGGGACGAGACCGCGCTGCTGCTCGCGGTCGAGAACTTGCTGCGGCAGTACCGGCTCGTTCACGAGAACCAGCAGCTGATCGCGTCGCTGTCCTCGAAGAACCAGGCGCTGCTCGAGATGAATCGCGAGCTCGAGGCCAAGATTCACGAGCGTACGCACGAGCTCGCCGAGGCCAACGCGCGGCTCGCCCAGCTCGCGGTGACCGACGGCCTGACCGGGCTCTACAACCATCGCCACTTCCACGAGCGCCTCACGCTCGAGGTCGAGCGCAGCCAGCGCAGCGGTTTGCCACTCTCGCTGCTGATGCTCGACGTCGATCACTTCAAGCAGTTCAACGATACGTTTGGTCACCCCGCCGGCGACGAGGTGTTGCGCCAGCTCGCGCGCGTACTCGGCGATACGCGGCGTGTGAACGACGTCGTCGCGCGCTACGGCGGCGAGGAGTTCGCGGTGATCCTGGTCGATACCGCGAAGTTCACCGCGGCGAAGGTAGCCGACCGCGTGCGCGAGCGCGTGAACAGCCATGACTTCTCTGAAGCCGCGCCACGTGTCGGCAAGCTCAGCCTGTCGATCGGCGTCGCGACGTTCCCCGATGATGGCACCGATGCGGAGGCCCTGGTGCGTGCCGCCGACACCGCGCTCTATGCCGCCAAGCGAGCCGGCCGCAACCGCGTCGCGCTCGCGACCGACGCACTCACCGCCACCCGCGGCTAACGCCGGGGTGGCGCAACCCGCGGCGTTAGCGGACCTACTTGATCCGCCACCAGGTCTGGCCATCGAGCCGGCTACGCTCGGCACAGCTGTCGTCGAGCTTCTTGAAGCGGATGCCGATCTTGCTGACGACGACCTGGTAGGTGCCGGTCTTGTTCACCCGCCGGCGGCCTGCGCTCGAAGTCGCCGACAACAAGCTCGGTGTTCGGCCGCTTCGGCGGCAGGATCTCGGTCGGCATCGAGCACGCGACCGTGATCGAGAAGACCAGCAAGACCGGCAGGGCAGGCGGCACGTGCATGGCGCGACGATCACGTTAGCTCGGTGCCGGCGTCCGGCCTGGCCGCACGATCGCGATCGCGAGCAGCAGCAAGCTGAGCCCGACGATCGCCGAGCCGGCATCGACCCACAGCATCGTGACCGGGCCGTGCTTCTCGGAGGCCCAGCCGTCGACGAGCGTCATGTACCAGATCGGGATGTTCGAGAGCGACGCGAGCGCGTTGTACTTGGTCGCGATCGCGCCGTGTCCGATCACGTCGAGCACGAAGCCGGTGAAGCAGCCGTAGCTCATCCCCGACGCGAACGAGTAGAGCAGCGTGAAGATCGCGTACATCGCCGCGGTCTGTGGTGCGAGCGCCATCGACGCCGCCACGATCGCGATGATCACGCCCGAGATCGCGTACGCGATCCGGCGGCCCATGCGATCGGAGAACCAGCCGCCGACGAGGCAGCCGGCGGCGGCGACGAGGCCGCCGACGATGCCCGTCGTGATCGCGACGATGCTGCTCGACGCGTGCCAGCGGCCGGCGATCGCCGAAAACATCCCCGATGCGGCGCCGGCCCCGAGCGGCATGAAGCAGAGGACGAGCGCGATGATGCCGCGGCGCGACCCGATCATCTTCCAGAGATCGGCGAGCACCTCCTTGAGCGAGGCCACGATGCGGCGCGCGACTGGTCCCGGCTGGGCCGCTCCCGGAACGACGTCGCGCGGGACCTCGGGGACGAGCCGGAGCGCGAGCGTGCAGGCCGCGAGGATCACCGCGAGCGCGACGAACGCGATCTGAGTCGAGACGTGCTCGGCGATGAAGAGCGCGAGGCCCCCGCCGATGCCGTTGCCGCCGAGGTTGCCGGCCTGGAACCAGCCAGCGGCGCGGCCGCGCTCCTCGGGCGGCGTGGACGCTGCCATCAGGCCTTCGACAGCCATCCCGAGGAACGAGATCGCGACGGCATTGACGAAGATCAGGATCTCGAGCAGGCCGAGGGATCCTGCCTCGAACGGCACGAAGCCCATCGCGAGCACGGTGAGGCACGAGACGCCGTTCGCGAGCAGGTACCACTTCTTGCGCGTCAGCGTGGTGTCCGCGATCGGCGCCCAGAAAAACTTCCAGGTATGCGGCAACAGGTTGAGCGCGACGAGGCCCGCGACGACGGTGTCGGACATCCCGGCCTGGTGCGCGATGTAGCCGAGCGTGACGGCGACGAAGCCACCGGTCGCGCCGAACGGTAGGAACAGCAGGAACCAATGCCAGGGTCGAGCGCGGCGCACCGCTGGTCATGCTACTGCAAGTCGCCCGCATGATACGGTCGCGCGCGATGGGCATCGAAGACATCGCGGTCATCGGCGCCGGCAGCTATGGCACGTGCCTGGCGATGCTGTTCGGTAATGCCGGTCATCGCGTCAGTCTGTATTGCCGCGGCGCCGCGCAGGCGGCCGAGCTCGAGACCACGCGCGTCAACAAGACGTATCTGCCGGCGTACCGGCTGCCCGACACCGTGTTCGTGACGTCGAACCTCGAGGCGACGGTCAAGGGCAAACGGTTCGTCGTCGGCGTGACGCCATCGCATGGCGTGCGCGAGGTGTTCAGCGGCATCGCGTCGGCGATCGATCCCGATGCGGTCGTGATCAACGCGTCGAAGGGGCTCGAGGACGGAACGCTGAAGACGATGGACGCGGTCTATCGCGACGTGCTGCCGGAGCGCGTCGCGAACCGCGCGACGTATCTCTCGGGGCCGACGTTCGCGAGCGAGATCGCAGCGGGGATGCCGGCGGCGATCGTGCTGGCGGGTAGCGACACCGAGACCTGCAAGCTCGCGCAGACCGCGCTGTCGAGCATCCGGTTCCGGATCTACACGACCGACGACGTCCTCGGGGTGCTGATCGGCGGCGCGATCAAGAACGTGATGGCGATCGCCGCCGGGCTCTCCGATGGGCTCGGCCTCGGCTCGAACGCACGTGCCGCGCTGATCACGCGCGGGCTCGCCGAGATCACGCGAATCGGCGTCGCGATGGGCGCGCAGCCCGCGACGTTCTCGGGCCTCTCCGGGATCGGCGATCTCGTGCTGACCTGTTCGGGCGATGCATCGCGCAACCGCCGCGTCGGGCTCGGCCTCGGTCAGGGCAAGTCGATGACGGACATCCTGGGCGAGATGAAGCAGGTCGCCGAGGGCGTGAAGACGACCAAGGTCGCGCACGAGCTCGCGGAAAAGCTCGGCACCGATGCCCCTATCACGAAGGTCATGCACAGCATCATCCATGAAGGCGCGCCGGCCCGGCACGCGATGGCCGCCCTGATGTCGCGGGCGCTGCGATCGGAACGCGATTCGCAATGAAGCTCGGGTACGTCCTCGACGATATCTTCGTCCAGCACCGCGCCCCGTCGGGTCATCCCGAGCGGCCGGCGCGCGCCGAGGCCGTTCGCGACGCGCTGATCGCCGCGGGCATCACGCGCCGCGGCACTCACATCGCGACGCGGTTCGCGACCGAGGACGAGCTTGGCCGCGTGCATGGTGCGGCGTACCTCGAGCACCTCGCGAAGACGGTGCCGGGGCAGACCGGCTGGCTCGATCCCGATACGTACTTCTCGCCGAGCACGTGGGATGCGGCGCGCTCGGCAGCTGGCTCCGTCGTGCAGCTCGCGACCGACGTACTGCATGGCGCGTTGACCCAGGGCATCGCAGTCGTGCGCCCGCCGGGGCATCACGCGACGCGCGACCAGGCGATGGGGTTCTGCTTGCTCAACAACGTCGCGGCGGCGGCAGCAGGCGCGCGGGCGCAGGGTGCAGCGCGCGTCGCGATCGTCGACTGGGACGTCCACCACGGCAACGGGACCCAGGACATCTTCTGGGACGATCCAACGGTGATGTACCTCTCGGTGCATCAGTTCCCATACTACCCGGGAACCGGCGCGCCCACCGAGGTCGGCGGACCGCACGCGGTCGGCGCGACCGTGAACGTCGGGCTCCCGAGCGGGGCAGGCGATGCCGATTACGCGGCCGTCTTCGATCACGTGCTGATCCCGGCGATGACACGGTTTGCGCCAGATCTCGTGCTGATCTCGGCGGGCTTCGACGCCTTCGAGCACGATCCGCTCGCCGGTATGCGAGTGACCCACGCCGGGTTCGCCGCGATGGCGCGCCGGCTCCGCGGGTTCGCCGATCGTCACGCGCATGGGCGGGTCGTCGCCGTGCTCGAGGGCGGCTACGATCTCGATGGCCTCGCCGGCGGGATGACCGGCGTCCTGACCGCGCTGCTCGCGCCCACCGAATCGAGTGGGCCGCCGCTGTCGATCGCGCCGTTGCCCTCGGGCGGTAGCGTGCGCGCTGCGATCGATGCAACGCTCGCCGCCCACGCCGCCGCTGGCGTGCCGATTCCCGCGCCCGCATGACGAAGCGCCACCGCACCGCCGATCTCGAACCGACGTCGTTCGGCGGGCGGTACCTGCTGCTGCGGCGCCTCGCGATCGGCGGCATGGCCGAGAT
>JBKJUF010000685.1:0-4430 GCA_046590445.1 Kofleriaceae bacterium | reverse complement strand
AAGTAGGGCGGGGTGCCGGTCACGAGCTCGAACTGGCCGATCTGCTCGCCGGCCTCGCGCAGATCGCCATCGATGATGCGGCAGCGCTCGGCGACGCCGTTGTATGCGATCGACCGGCGTCCCATCGCCGCGCGATCGGCCTGCGCCTCGATGCCGAGCACCTCGGCGTGCGGCAGCTTCCACGCGACCATCAGCAGCACGCTGCCAAGCCCGCAGCCGAGATCGAGCGCGCGCAGCGCCCGCGCGGGATCGATCCGGCGCGTCGCGATCCACGCCGTCACCAGATCATCGAGGCTCCAGCGATGGCCGTCCTGCTTCTGGAACAGCCGCCAGTCGCCGGTCAAGAAGCAGAGATCCTCGTCAGGCTCGGGCTCGAGCTCGGGGCGGCCTCTCGCGCCCGCCGGCGGCGGACCGGGCGCGATCCAGCCGGCAGGGCGGCGCGCCACGCGCACGATCCCACGACCCGTTGGCTTCGCCATCGCCACGGCATGGCATGCCCGCGCCGCAGGTTCAATGATCGCACGGGGCGCAATGCCACACGTGTCGGGAGCCCGCCGAGCGCGCAAGCCTGCGGAATCGGGCCGGAAACCAGCGTCAGTGCCTGTCATCGCTCGACCGCGACAGCGGCCGCGCCATCGGCATACTCGCGCGCGATGAAGTGCCCCCATGTCGTGCTCGCGTTGACGCTGTTCGCTGGTTGCGGCCCGAGTGGACGCTCCGGCGGTGGTGGCGACGACGTCGAGGTCGACGCCGCGCCGACGGTCGATGCCACGCCGTGCGAGGACGTCGTCGATGTCGTGTTCGTCCTCGACACCTCGAGCTCGATGGGCTTCGTGCTCTCGCAGCTCGAGATGCAGATCGCTCAGGTCGTCAGCGCGAGCAACGCGCTCGCATCCGACGCGCACTTCGGCCTGATCGTGTTCCAGGACAACCACTTCGTCGACAACACCGGGCCGCTCGAGGGCGGCAAGGTGCACACCGCGGCCGCGACGCTGCAGACCGCGTTCCGCAACTACCGCGACAACTACACGAACACCAACCGCAACCCCGGCGACGGGATCGGTGGTCCGACGACGCAGAATCCGATCTGCGAGGAGAACTCGCTCGACGCGCTGTACGCCGCCACCGACTCCTTCCCGTGGCGCACCAACGCGACCCGCGTGGTCATCGTCGCGACCGACGACACGTTCCTCGAGCGGCCCGACAACTACGGCGACCGCGACGGCGACGGCCTGACGAACAAGACCGATTTTCCGCGCGAGGGGAACTATCCCGCGCTGCGCACGCTGACCGAGACCGTCGGCGCGCTCCGCACCAGCCGCATCCGCGTGTTCTCGTTCTCGCGGATCACGCAGCCCAGCTTCCTCGATCGCTGCGGCACCGGTCGCCGGCTGCCGTGGCCGGACATCACCGACGGGTGGTCCACGCCGTACAAGACCGCGATGCCGATCCCGGTGCAGACCGATGGTGAGAACTTCGATCTCGACCAGGTCAAGTCCGGCTCGCTGTCGCTCTCCGCGACCATCAACAAGGTCGTGCTCGACAGCTACTGCTCGCCGCCGCTGCTCTAGTCTGTGACGGCGTGCGCCCCGGGATCGTCGACCTGCGCGACCTCGGGTCGCGCTACGCGTGGGACCCGCTGAAGATCTCGCGGTTCGTCGAGGCGGCGGGGCTCGCCGTCGGCGTCGAGACCACGCGCAGCTTCGAACCGCCCCGCGTGGTCGTGCTGATCTCACCGTACGAGCACGCGCACCTCGTGCAGCGTGCACGCCCGTGGCTCGCAGGGACGCGGCATGTCGTGATCATCCGCGACGCGACTGAGGATGGGATCCTCGAGCCCGAGCTCGCCGCGATCGTCGAGGAGGACTGGCGTGACGTGCTCCCAGGTCTCTCCGCCGAGGTGATCGACTGGTCAAGCGACGACTCCGTGTGCCGTGATGCCGTGGCCCGCGCGATCGAGCGCTGCGCCGCGCTCGGCACCGCACAACCGGCGGCGATCGCTCCGGTGCCGGCGATCCGCGAGCTCGCACCCGGGCCGTGGAGCGAGTACGTGGCCGATCACGACTGCGGGCTCGTGTCCTTCACCGCGCAGCTCGTCGTCCACGGCGAGACGTTGATGCTGCAGACCGATGCTGCGGGCACGCTCGTCGAGCTTGCCGCGCTACCGCCATCGTTCGCGCTCCGCTACGCCCGCGACGCCGTCGTGCCGGCCGGCACGCAGCTGATCCCGGCCTCCGAGCGCTCGCAACGCATCGTGCGCCCGGGCCGGATCCCGCTCGGCTTCGATGCGATCCATCCGGTCGGCTGGCGCGGCGATCGAATGTCGTTTTACTGGTCGTACGTCGGGCGCGGCGACATCGGCTTTTTGTCGGCATCCGACCACGATTACCCGTGCGGACCGTCGAAGAAGCTGTACGGCTACGAGGACAACGATCCGATCCAGATCGTGCTCGCGCCGACGGCGGATGCCTGCGTCGCGCGCTTCGAGCACGACGTGATGGTGACGACCTCGGTGCCGATCCCGTGGACCCGAGCTGGCGCCGTCGACGTTGCGGTGTTCCCGCGCGATCCGAGGCGCGCCGTGTTCTTCGCGCAGGACCCCGACAACCCCGGTCCGCACGAGCCCGACCTCGATCCGCTCGAGGAGGATGCCCGCGACTTCGCGCCGAACCTCGTGCTCGGTCCCGACGCCACGACGCGCTACGCGATCGACCTGCGGTTTCGGGTGTACCGGATCACGCGACCACCCGCGGATGTCACGGATGCCGGCGACGGCGAAGTCACTCATGTCGGCGGCCCGCACGAGGGTTATGTGGTGTGCGATGCCGACCATCACGTCGTGCGTCGCGGCGCGGGTCGCTTGCTCGGCGGCTGGTTCCGGTGGGCGACGATCGAGGATGCCGGCGCGTACTGGCGCGAGGATCTGGTGACCGGCGAGCGGACGCGCCTCTGCCCGGTGGACTTCGCGATCTGCGACGACGCGGAAGCCGAGGCGATCGCGCGGGATGCCATTTGCGAGAGTCGATACGACGACGCGACGCGGATCCGCGCGAGCTACCCGTCACGCGCCGTCGCGACCTCCGACGATGTCGACGTGCTCGCGATTCCCGGCACCCGCAACGTCCTGCTCGTCACCGCGCGTCACGTCCGCGTGGTCTGACGATCAGGGCGTGTTGACGCCCGCTGGCTTGCCGTGCTGTGTGAGCAGGCCGGGCCAGTTGGCGTCGGCCTTCGCCTTGTTGCCCGCAGGGTCGGCCTTGAACAGCTCGAGAAACTCCGCGTTCGTGAACATCAGCAGCTGACCGTCGAGCACGAGGAACGCCGTCGGATCGCTCGGCGACAGCCGGTTCTGCGACGCGGCAAACGCGCAGTACCCGCCATAGTTTGGAGCGTGCTTCGCGCGATCCGCCTCGAACGTTGCCTGATGCTCGGCCGTCGCGAAGTGATAGATCGCGCCGCCGAACCGGGCGACGTTGGCGCTCGAGCCCTGCACCGGCGCACCGTCGGTCGTGTACGCGATCGGATCGTGCCCGCCGAGGGCCACGCCATTGGCGTCGATGTGGACGAGCACGCGCTCGGTGACCACGGGCTTGGGCGCCTCGGGTCGGGCAGGACCACCACCGCCGCATGCGAACATCGCGGCGATCACGAGACCGATCAGGCTGAGCTTGCGCATCGCCGGACCCTACCGCGCCGGCAACTGCAGTGGCCAGCACGCGAGGTAACCCGGTGTCGCCGCGTGGGTGTTGTTCTTGCAACCTCGGCCGGCGATGACTCGCGCGGTGTGGATCCTGGCTACTTGCGTAGCCTGCGCGACGTCGCCCACCGACGACGACGCCACCGGCACCGACGGCAAGGATGACCGCGGGACGAGCCGCCGGTTCGTCGAGGTCAACCCCGACCATACGAACCTGACCTTCCGGACCTACATCCATCGCGCACTCGACGCGCTCGAGTCCCACGACGAGGAGCTCGCGAACCTGACCGCCCGATCGATCGCGGCCAGCCACGTGCGGATCGACGAGCTCGCGGATCTGACCTGCGCCGACTTCGAGCGCGTCCGCCGCGATCTGCCGGATCTCGCGCTGACGGCCGACGACTATCCGCGCCTCCGCGAGCGCGGCAGCCTGGTCACCAAGGCGATCGCCGCGCAGATCGACGGCTACATGTGGAGCAACCGGATCTACGTCAGCCGCAGCCAGGAGCCGCTGCGCCTCGCCGCCACGCTCGTCCACGAGGTCAACCACGTCATCAATCGCTCCGAGGTCGGCTACTACGACAACCTGCCGACCTCGGCGTTCGTGCACGAGTACCGCGCGTTCCACGCCGAGCGCGTGATCGATCCGGACTTCTACCAAGGCATCGACCTCGTCGAGCACGTCCTCGTGAACTACGAGCTCGACCGCGCCAAGGTCCCGGCGAGCGTCCTC
>JBKJUF010000507.1:0-16861 GCA_046590445.1 Kofleriaceae bacterium | reverse complement strand
TCGACACGCCGCCAGAGGGCATCCCGCTCGTGCCGGCGACGCGGCCGGCGGGCACGGTGAACGAACGCGTGCTCGCGGATCTCGCCGAGATCGAGGCGCAGACAGGAGCCCGGCTCGAGATCGCCTTGATCCGCGCGCAGCTCGCGCCGTCTGGTGATCCCACCGCGAAGGTCGAGCTCGCGAATGCGCTGGTCACCCGGTTCCCCGACGCGCTCGCGGCGCGGGTCGCGACGGCGCGGCTCGCACTCGCGGACGGCGATGCGGCGAAGCTTCGCGCCGCACTCGAGGTGCTCGTCGGCGAGCAAGGCGCGCTCGCGTGGGCGCTCCGTGGTCGCTGGCAGTGCACGCACTGCTCGCACCGACCGCCGGCGTTCTCGTGGCGGTGTGGTGGCTGCCGCCGCTGGAGCTCGCTCCGCATGGAGACCGGGATCGAGCCGCCGCTGGTGCCGTCGCGCGAGCGTCGCGCTGCGCCGCGGGTCGTGCGCACCGGGGGCCTGCTCGGCGACGCGCCCGATGACTCGCTGCCCACACCGACCCTCGACATCGGGCTGACCGACGAGGAGCTCGCGCGCGCGGGAACCCGGCGATCGCTGCTCGGTCGTGTCGGCGGGTGGTTCGGCGGCCTTGGGCGCGAACGCTGAAGCTGCGGGTCCGGACGTCGCAGCGGACGTGTCCTCTGGTATACCCTCGTCGATGACGCCGCCCGAGCCGCCCGGTGAGCCCCCATCTGGAGGCGTGCCGCGCACGACGACGGAGACGGTGCCGCCGCCGGTGAGCGGACCTGTCCGCAGCAAGTCGGCCACGCTGTTCGGCGCCGATGGCTCGGGGCGGCAGTTCCTCAAGCGCTGGGGCTTCCCGCTGTTTCTCGTCCTCGTGCTCTTCGTCGGGCGCAAGGTCCTCTTGCCGTTCGTGTTCGCAGGCCTGATCGCGTACATCCTCGCGCCGGTCGTGCGCCGGATGTCCGAGCGCAAGGACGGCACGCGGCGGATGCCGCGCGGGCTCGCGATCATCATCTGCTACCTCGTATTCATCGCGATGGTGACCGGCTTCATGTTCCTGCTCGTGCCGCGACTCTCGAGCGATGTCGCGCGGCTCGGCCAGGAGGCGCCCGGTCTCTACAAGAAGGCGAACGAGGAGTGGACGCCGCAGATGGCGCGCTGGATCGAGCAGCGCTTCCCCTCGCTCGCCGGCGTGAAGACCGTGCCCGAGGAACCAGCGATCGTGCAGGACGTCCCGCTGCCGCCCGGCACCGCGTTCACGATGACGCCGCTGCCCGATGGCCGGTTCGCGCTCCAGCTCGCGCCGAACGGCATCGACATCAAGCCGCTCCCCGAGGGCGCGTACCACATCAGCGCGAACCAGACCGCACCCGAGCCGCTCGTGCTCGAGGACAAGCTGCGCGCCTTCGTGAAGAAGGGGATGATCGGCCTGCAGAGCAAGCTCGACGATCTCGTGCGGCTCGGTCAGTCGCTGCTGACCGCGTTCATCCGCGGCATCTTCTTGTTCTTCTTCACGTTGATGATCGGCGCGTTCATCCTGATCGACATGGAGAAGGTTCACTCGTTCTTGCGCAGCATGTTTCCGCAGAACGTGCGCGCGGACTACGACGTCATCATCGCCGGTATCGATCGCGGGCTCTCCGGCGTGATCCGCGGCCAGCTCGTGATCTGCCTCATCAACGGCATCCTCACGTACATCGGGTTGCTGATCTTCGGCGTCAAGTACAGCCTGATCCTCGCGGTTGTCGCGGCGCTGCTCACGCTGATCCCGATCTTCGGATCTATTTTGAGCTCGATCCCGATCGTGCTCGTCGCGCTGGTCTCCGGAGATGCCGGCATCGACATCGCGCGCGGGCTTGCGATCGGCCTGTGGATCATCGGTATCCACTTCATCGAAGCGAACGTGCTCAACCCGAAGATCATCGGCACCGCCGCGAAGATCCATCCGGTGCTCGTGATCTTCTCGCTGTTCTTCGGCGAGCACACGTACGGCCTCGTCGGCGCGTTGCTCGCGGTGCCGGTCTTGTCCGCGATCCAGGTCGTGTTCATGTACCTCTATCGCAAGACGTGGAAGGAAGGCCCGCGCGGCCGCGGGGAGACCGGCCCGCTGCCACCACGCACGCAGACGCCCACCGGGCCGCTCGCGCCGACGCGCTCGTGATCCGTGCATCGTGATCGTTGCCATGCAGCCTGGCAGCGCCGGGCCGCGGTTTGACCACGACCACGACGCCGGTTGATGCGCGGCCCAGTGGGTGGTACGCCCTGATCATGGGGCTGCGAACGATCGCGCTGCTGGGGTGTCTCGCGGCGCCCGCGCTCGCGCACGCGCAACCCGGTGACCCGTACAGGCAGCGCAAGCCGGAGCCGCCACCGAACATCCCGGTGCCGACCCCCGAGCAGCTGCCGCCGCCGCGGCCCGGTGATGACGGCGTGCTCGCCGAGCAGGTGGCCCGCACCATCGTCCAGCGCGCCCAGGAGCTGTTCGATGCACGGGTGTATGTCGACGCCAAGCAGCTTGCCGTCGAGGCACTCGTGCGCAGCCCGCGGGGCGCCGCGGCCGAACAGGCGCGCTTCCTGATCCGCTCGATCAACGATCAGCTCGGAATCTCCGACGACGCACCAAAGCCGATCGAGGTACCCACGGTCGCTCTGCCCCCGATCGGCGCGTCGCCTGGGCCGATCGCACCACAGCTGCCCCCGATCGTCGAGGCCGCGCCGGAGCGGAGCGGGTCGGTCCGCACGCGCACGATCGTCTCGACCGCGATCTGGGGTGGCGTGATGGGCGGGTTGTTCGCGGACGCGATCGACGTCGAGGGCACGACCGGCAGCGACATCGCGGTCGGCGCCGCGATCGGCGCGGGGGTTGGCGGGTTGACGGGAACGCTGATCGCGCGCAAGCAGTACACCCGCGGTGACATCGCGCTCGTCGACACGTTCGCCGGAATCGGCACCGTCGGTGGGCTCACGCTCGGCATGTTGATGCAGCCCGCCGAGAGCGAGGCGTACTCGGTGAACGCGATGCTCGGTGCCGCTGGCGGCCTCGTGGTGGGTTATGTCGCGGGGCCGGAGACCAACACGACGCAGCGCCGGATGATCCGGGTCGCCGGGATCGCCGCGCTCGCCGGCGCGCTGCCGTTTCTGCTCTACGCCGGCATCTACGACGACACCTCGACCGGCGACGAGCGTTTGGTCGGTGGGCTCGCGACGACAGGCCTCGTGATCGGAACGTACGTCGGGTTCCGGCTGACCCGCAACATCGACGTGGGGCTCGACGTTTGGGGTGGCGGCGCGAAGCCCACCGCCAGCGATGCACCCACCGCGCTCGTCGGCCGCCACTCCGATGGCCGGTGGTCCGCGGGCTCGCTCGCGCTGCAACCGTTGTCACGCACGCTCGCTCCCCAGCGCGGCATGCTCGTGCCGCTCATTAGCGCGCGGTTCTAAGGCGCGCGGTTCTAAAGGCGCGCGGTTCTGATCAGGGACGCCGCACGCGGAACACGAGCGCGCCGCCGAGCCGGACGTCCTCGTAGTCGGCGAATCCGATCCGCTGGAGCCACGCCCGGAGCTCGCTCGGATCGAACCGGCGGATGCCGGCGGCGCGTGCCGCGAGCCGGCCGAGCAACGATGGTGCCTCGGCGAACGTCGAGCCGACGTAGTGACCGCCCGGCCGCAGCACGCGACGGATCTCGCGGAACACGAGCTCGGGATCGTCATACGCGTGGAGCGCGCCGGCGTTATTGACGCCACCGAACGCACCGTCGACGAACGGCAGGGCGTGGGCGTCGGCGCGAACGAGCACGACGTTCGTGTAACCGCCGGTTCGCTGCGCGGCGACGTCGAGCATCGCGCGTGAGATATCGAGGCCGACGATCAGCGCACCGGGCGCGGACGCGGCGAGCGCACGCGCGAACGCGCCAGGCCCGCACGACAGATCGAGCCACGGACCCGGGCGGTCGTCGATCGACAGCCCGTGCTTGTGAATGAACAGCTCGCCCGACAATCCGCCGACCGCGGCACCGGCACCGGCGCCCGCGAACAACCTGACGAACGTCGGCCTCCAGAACCGATCGTAGACGCGCGCGACCAGATCGCTCTCCATCAGCCGCTGCTCGGTCGTGGTCAGGGGCGGCTCGCCGACCGAGACGTCGATCAAGTCGATGAAGCCGGCCGAGGCGTTCGCCGGCTCGAGGCCACAGGCGGCGCACCGAGGCGTCCGCAGGTCGGAGAACGGGGCTCCTGCGCGGCAGCGCGGGCAGGACAGGATCGGCAGGACGGCGGGATCCACAGGTGCGTCGGGTTGTAGCTGAAAGGACGGAGGGATTTCTTGAATGCGGACCGCCTTTTGGGTACGACGCCACCTCAGAGGGAACATGTCCGTCATCAAGTGGGTACAGGGGGTCGGGGCAACGTATGTCCCGGTGCTGATGCTGGCGGTCGTGCCGGTGCTCGGGCAGTCGAGCGCGGTCGCGCAGCCGGCCGCGCTCAAACCAGCCGAGCAGGCGAAGCCGGCGAAGCCAGCGAAGCCAAGGCCCGCGCGCAAGGGCAAGCAGCCCGCGATCGATCTGGCGCTGCACGTCGCCGCGCTCGCGAGCGTCGACGTCGAGGCTGCCGCGAAGGCGGCCGAGGCACTTGGAACGAGCGATCAGCCTATCGCCCACGACGCGCTCCTCGACGCGCTCGCGGTCGGCATGCCGAAGACGGTCGCGGTCCCTGCCATTGCCGCGCTCGCGCGCCATCCCGCGCCATCCGACGTGCCCGCGCTCGCGCGCTACGCCGGTCATCACGATCAGGGCGTCCGTGGCGCCGCGCTCGCCGCGCTCGCCGTATATCCCGATCCGATCGCACGCGCGGCCGTGATCGGCGGCCTTCATGATCCCGCCCTGGCGGTGCGTGCGGCGGCAGCGGCAGCGGCGGGACGCGGTCGGATCCGCGACGCTGTCGAGCCGTTGTTCAAGCTGATGGCGCGCGGCGAGGAATCCGCGGCGCTCGGGCTCGCGGCGATGGCCGATGCCGATCTCGCTGCCAAGCTCGCCGATCAACTCGGCAAGGTGCCCGATGCCACGCTCGCGGTCGCGCTCGGCGCGATCCTCAAGCGGAGTGATTTCGGACCGGATCCCGCGCGCGTCGAGATCGTGCGCGCGATCGCGAAGATCCAGGACCCGGCCGCGCTCGGCGCGTTGATTGACTACCTCGACTCGACGCCGAAGACGCCTCCGCGGCCATCGCGCCAGGAAGCGCAGACCGTCGTCGAAGCCCGGCTCGGGGGAGGCAAGCAGTGAAGAAGCTCGCGCTCGCCATGCTGACCCCGCTCGCCAGCCTCCGCTGGCTCCCTCCATCTCCGGCGCCGATCGTCGGGCCGATCGTTCGCTTGGGCGTCAGCTTCGGCCTCGTGTTCGCCTCTCTGTTGCTGGTGCTCGGAGCCTGCGGCGGCAAGGCCGTGTTCCGGCTGTCATCAGACGAGAACAACCCATACCAGCTCGAGCAGACGCTCGCGCGTCGCCAGCTTCCCGCAACGCCGACACCGGTGGGTGGACGACCGCGCGTGTTCGCGCTCACCGCGGGCTCGCCGAAGACGATCGTCGCGTACGACCTCGAGAGCGGCAACGTGCTCTGGAAGGCCGACGCGGATGTCGCGTCGCGGATCGCCGTCGGTGGTGACTTCATCGTCGCGCTCGAGGGCAACCAGCTGGTGGCGCGTGATCAGGCGCGCGGCGCACCGCGCTGGCGGGCGGCGATCGGCGGCAAGTTCGTCGGTGCAGCCGCCGATCGCGAGCGCGCGTACGTGGTCTCGCAGGATGGCTCGACGTGGTGGCTCGCGGCGATCGATGGCAAGACGGGTCGCGAGCTGTGGAAGGCCGATGCATCCGGCGAGCTCGGCACGCCCGCGGCGCACGGCGGCGTCGTCTACACGCCGTTCCTCCGGCAGTGGCTCTCGATCGTCGACGGCAAGACCGGCAAGCAGCTGACCCGCGTGCGTGGCGTCGACGAGCAGATCTCGATGTTGCACGTCACCAGCCAGCGCGCGTACTACGGCTCGAAGCAGGGCGTCTTCGTGATGGACGCGAAGAGCGCCTCGGGGAAGCGCGCCGATGCGACGTACGGCACCGTCAATGTTCCGCCGCAGCTCGAAGGCACGACGTACGGCGTCGACGCGTACGATCCGGTACAGCTCGCGTTCAGCGCCGCGGACCGCAAGCGCGTGCTGTGGACGACGACGACCGTCGACGGCCAGCTCAGGCTGCCCGGCGAGGGCTACGCGATCCACTACTTCCGCTACGTGCTTGGCTTCGACACCAGCGGCGAGCTGCGCTGGGCGTACAGCCACCCGCGCGTCGAGCTCGTCGCATCCGAGCACACCGGCGCGGTGATCGCCGGGATCTCCACCAGCGGCGAGATCGTCGCGCTCGATCCGAAGACCGGGGCGGTGCGTGCTCGCAAGAGCCTCGGCACGACGTCTCCGGTGCTCGGCGCGACTTTCGACGCTGATGGCTGGGCGCCGGCGGGCGAGGCCGAGCCCAGCGATCCGGTGGCCGTGCTGGTCTCGATCGCGCGCGATCGCGACGCGCGCTTCGATCGCGTCAAGGAGCTCGCGGTCCAGCGGCTGGCGAAGCTCGAGGGCCCCGAGGTCACGAGTCATTTACTGACGGTGCTGTCGGACAAGCGGCAGCCGGCGAAGCTCAAGGATTCGGTCGTCGAGCTGCTCGTCGCCCGCCACGATGCGTCGAGTCTCCCCGTGCTCGTCGCTCAGCTCTCGATCAAGACCGACTACCTCGCGGGCAGCGAGCCCGATGCGCTCGGGCCGGTCGCGAAGGCGATCGCCGGGCTCGGCGGTCAGAAGCTCGATCCCAAGGGTGTCACCGCGGCCCTCGCGGCCCTCCAGATCCACCTCGATGCGCCGACCACGCCGAGCCCCGATCTCGCGCTGGTGATCGGCGCGATGGCCGCGATCGGTGGCGGGGCGGAGCACCCGGCGCTGGCCTCGCACCTGCTGCTCTATCACGCGAGCGAGGAGCTCGGCGACGACGCCGGCTGGCAGCGGTCGATCGTGGTCGCGCTCGGCAAGGGCGGTCCCGGCGAGCGCGAGCTGCTGCGGTACGTCGTCGCCGATCCGCGGACCCGTCCGGGTCTCCTGACGACGATCCGCGAGACGCTCACTGATTGACAGCAACGGCGCAGCCAGTCACGCTCGATGGGCCGTGGCAGCTCGTCGGTTCAGAGTCGTGATCTGTCGCGGGCCGGAGTGTGGCGATCGCCGCGGCTCGGCGGTGCTGCACGACGCGTTTCGGTCCGCCCTCGATACCCAGGGCGCGCGCGAAGACACCGAGCTCGTGTGGCAGAGCTGTTTCGGTCGCTGCACGCAGGGACCGAACGTCCTGGTGCGAGAAATCGTCACCGCGGAACCAACCCTGGGGAGTGGGTTTGCGACGCTGCCCGGACCCCGTGGCCTGACCGCGCTGTATAATCGCGTGGACGCCGATCGAGCCGAACGGATCGTCGTGGCTCACGTCGTCAAAGGTCAGATCGTGCGTGAGTTTGTGGAGCGTCCTGGCATTCAAGTCAGCGAGCCCGTAGCATCGACGATGCCGACGGTAAGGAAAGACCCCGAGCAATGATGCGAACTTTCATCGCGAGTCTGTCTATGTCCCTGGGCCTGTCCCTGGGCCTGTCCCTGGGTTTGGCCGGTACCGGTTGTAAGGGCGAGACCGTCGTCAAGCCTGACCCGCAGACCAAGGCCGATCTCGACCAGTGTCTGAAGGACAAGGCCGAGAAGGACAAGCTGATCAAGGCGGTCGAGGAAGAGAACGCCCGGCTGATGCGCGGCCAGGGCAGCGCCGGCGAGATCGTGGTCGCGATCGAGGGTAACGCGCTGACCGTTCGACCGGGCAAGCCCGGCGAGGTCCGGCCGATCGACGACAAGGCCGCGGCCGCCGCCTCCAAGGAGTTCCTCGATGTGGTCGCTCGCTCGCGCGGCGCGATCCAGAAGTGCTACGAGCAGGCGCTCAAGAAGAACACCGGCCTGCAGGCCAAGACGATCACGCTGACGGTCTCCGCGAGCTTCTCGGCGGCCGGCGCGTACAAGACCTCGTCGTTCGCGCCGTCGCTCGGTGACACGTTCGACAACTGCATCCGCACGGTCGCGAGCAAGTGGGCGCTGCCGACGAACTCGCCGGCGATGACGTTCAAGGCGCAGGTATCGCTGACGCCGTCGTGAGCAAGCTCAGGGAGCTCGAGAAGAGGCTCCGCGACGAGCCTCTAAATCTCGGGCTCAGGGTGGTGGTGGCCGGCGCGCTGCGCGAGGCTGGAAGACAGCAGGACGCCGTCGAGCTGTATCGGTCGGTGGCGATCGCGTATCGCGATCAAGGTCGCAGCCAGCAGGCCCTCGCGGTGTGCCGGAGCATCCTCGAGATCGCACCGGACGATCCGGCGTGCCACGCGCTGCTCGCCGCGCTCGTCGTGCAGCACAAGGGACGCACCGGGCGCGATACCGGTCAGGTCTACGGGAACGAGATCGTGCTCGAGGTCGGCACCCCGCCACCCGCCGCAGAGCGGTCTGCGCCAGTACATTACCAACCACCGCCCTCGCACGACGAGACGCCGCTACCGGGGCCGCTACCGTACCATGTCGCCGATCCGACGACGCGTAGCCTGAAGAAGCTCTCGGAGGCGGACCTCGGGATGCCCGTGAACGAGGGCGCCAAGACGCGCCCGGGCAGCGACGAAGGAACGTCGCCGGGCGTCGAGGGCATCGCGAACGCGGCGCGGCAGATCTCGGCGT
This sequence comes from Kofleriaceae bacterium, assembly GCA_046590445.1. Taxonomy (GTDB): domain Bacteria; phylum Myxococcota_A; class Polyangia; order Haliangiales; family Haliangiaceae; genus JABFXX01. The sequence goes on along the minus strand of JBKJUF010000507.1, from coordinate 8,089 downwards.
CGCTGGTCTCGGGCAGGGCGCCCGAGCACGTCGACCTGTCGGCCGAGCTCGACACCCGCCGCCGTCGACGCATCGAGTCCAGCGAGCTCCGCAAGATCACGATGCCGCCGCCGACCGGCCCGATCGAGCGCTACGACATCGTCGACGACGATGCGCAGACGCCCCAGCCGCACGAGACCCTGCGCATGCGCCGCGACCGCGATACCGATACCGAGCAGGAGGACGACGAGAAGGACGGCATCCCGACGCTCAGCGACGAGGATGTCGACGAGCCGACACGGCCGCGCGACCAGCCGCTCGAGGTCATGCTGCGCGCGGAGTCCGAGGGTCCGCTGGCCAGCCCGTTCTTCACGCCGCTGCCCGCCGACCGGCGCGGCGCGGTGCTGATGCGGTTCCATCGCAAGGTGGTGAAGGCGGGCACGACCGTGATCCGCCAGGGCGAGACCGGCCATGCGCTGGTGCTCGTCGAGCGCGGTCAGCTCGAGGTCCGGATCGTGCGCGCGAGTGGCGTGCCGTACCAGCTGACACCGATCGTCGCCGGCGATTACGTCGGCGAGGCGGCGCTGCTCTCGCGGACCCCGGCGCCGGCGCAGGTCGTCGCGGCAACCGACTGCGAGCTGCTGCTGCTCACCGCGCGAGACTTCTACGAGATCGTGGGCGCCTTCCCGGCGCTCTGGGCCGATCTGAAGGACGTCGCCGAGCGGCGCACGCGCGAGGTCGAGACCCGGCTCAAGCGGTGAGCTGACTCACGTGCGCTTGGTCTTGAGGATCCGCTCGAGTGCCATGGCGGCGGCGCGCGCGGCGAGCGCGAGCTGATCATCGAACGTATGGCGCATGCGGTGCTCGCCAAACAGCACGCCGACGACACGCTCGCGGATCGCGACCGGCACGAGCAGGATCTCGGGCGGACACGCGCCGAGTACCGCGGCGAGGAAGGTGCGGCTCGCGTCGTCGTGCATCGGGCCGCGATAGGGCAGGCGCGTATCGACGACGTCCTGCAGCGTCGATGGACGATCGAGCTGCAAGCTCGCGGCCGGCAGCGTGCTCGGCGTCGGGTGAATCGCGAAGACCGTGAGCCCGGCGCCCGGCTTGATCGAGAAGAAGCCGGCGCGGCGGTGCGACTCGGCGAGGTGGGCGATCATCAGCGAGATGACCGCGTTGCGATCGGTCGTGTGCTCGAGCGAGTTGATGAGCTCGATCGAGCGCGACGTCGCTTCCTCGAGGGCGCGCACCAGCGAGGTGGCCGTCTGCGCAGCGGGCGTGCCACGCGAGGCCTCCGGTGGCGACGGCGGTGCGACGATCAGCGGCGCGGAGTCGACGTCGAGCGGGATCGCGTTCGGCACGTCGTCGTCGCTGCCCGGCATCGCGCCGAGCAACGGCGGCGGGATCGTGGTCCCGGGCGGGCCCCAGCCGTCGTCGAGTGGATCGTAGTCGTTCGAGGTCGCTGCGACGCGCAGGTGACCGGGGATGACCTCGGACGTCCGCGCCGGGATGGCCTCGTCGAGCTCGGCCGCCGACATCACCGCGGTATGGAGGCCCTCGTCGTCATCGCCCGATGTCGATGCAGGACGCGGATGCCCACGCGGCGCGGTCCGACGCGGCGCGATCGCGACGTGCGAGTCGGCGTCGCGGCGATCCGGGCTCGGCGGTGCGGCGAGCGTCTCGTCCGTCGCGTCGCCCGGATCGGGAGCGACGGCACGCGCGGTGATCCGCGTCTGATCGCGATCGGAGCGCCCCTGGGAGGCGGTCGGTCCGTCGTCGACCACCATGTCCGGGACGCCACCGGCCTCGCTGGCGCGCTGTGGTCGCGTCACCGCCGCGACGATCCCGATGCCGACCTGCGTGCGCTTGTCGCGACGTGCGGGCTTCGGCAGGTCGAGGACGACCACGTCGTCGTCGTCGTCCTCGCCAGCGGTGGGCCCGTGGGTACGCCGCTGGCCCGTCGGCACATCGGTCTGCGCGCGGTGCCCAGATGATGGCCGGGATGGCAAGAGCAGCACGGGCTCGGAGTCATCGCGCGTGTAGTGCTCGTGGATCACGACCCCGACGCTCGTATCGTCGACCTCGATCGTCGTCGCTGGAGCGCCGAGCTGGTCGCGATGCATGACGACGCTGTCGAGCTCACCGGACGTCTCGGTGTCGACCATCGACGGCGGCGGTTCCAGTGCGTCCTCGGCGATGATGATCCGCGGCTCGTCGTCGTCGAGCCGGCGGACCGGCCCGGTATCGATGTTGACCTCGCCGGCGCGCGCCGCGAGCTCGGGCGGATCGGTCTTCGCCTTGCGGCGACGCGGCGGCAGCTTGCGCGGCCCGGTCGGATCCTCATCGGGCCGGATCATGTTCGCGCCCTCGCGCGCGTCGTCGGGCTCGTCGACCTCCATCGTGATCACCGGACCGCTGACCTGATCGATCACCCTGACCGCGCCCGAGTCTTCGTCGGAATGCGCCTCGGGGATCGGGGGACGGATCGACGGCGCGCGGCGTACCGGCACCCGGATCTCGCCGGAGACGCTGCGCGCGCGGGGACGATCCGGCGTGCCATCGTCGTCGGTGGGCGTGGCGGCAGGCGGCGCCGCTGGGGTCGTCGGCGGTGGCAGATCGAGCGGGTCGCTGCTCGGGCGCACCGCATCGATCGGGCCGCTCACCGGTGCGATCGCGTGGTGCCGCGTGATCTCGACGCGCCCGGTGTGGCCCTTCGTGCGCGGGATCGCGGCGTGGGGTGCGACCGCGGTGCGCGCGGGCTCGGGGCTGGCGCCCGGCTGCAAGAGCCGCAAGCCGAGTGGCGTGAGGTGACCGTAGTAATGCGCGAGGCACCACGCGATCTGCATCTGGCTCGCGACCGCGCGCACGACGTACGTGCCGGTGAAGAACGCGATCTCGTCGACTGCGTGGCGATCGGACGGATCGCTCATCGCGACGGTGAGGTTGTTGTCGTTGTCGAGCGCGACCGGGATGGCGCGCAGCTCGATCGCCATGTCACTCGGGATCGCGGCGATCACCTTGACGGGCAGGCGCGCGAGCGTGTTCGGGTTGACCTGCGGGACGAGCAGGCGAGACCGGTAGAAGTCGGTCAGCGCATCATCCTCGATCGCGCCCCGGGCGACGAGCTGCTCGCCGAGCGTGCCACCGACCTCGGTGACGATCGCACGCGCGTCATCGAGGGCACTGGAAGAGACCAGCCCCGAGCGAACCAGTAGGGCGCCCGCATCATCGGCCACGTTGTTTGGATCGGACGGGACAAGGCCCCACCCGTCGGTGATCATGTCGACAGCTCGCCCGCCATGTCAACGAATCCGCGGATCTACCTGGACTTCCATGCCTCCGCGCCGCTCTCCCGGGCGGCTCGGGATGCGATCGCCGTCGCCATTGCAGTGACCGGCAACCCATCCTCGATCCACGCCGAGGGCCGGCAGGCCCGCGATCTCGTCGAGCGAGCTCGTAACCAGGTCGCGGCGCTCGCGGGGCGGCCTCGCGAGCAGATCGTGTTCACCAGCGGCGGCACCGAGGGCAACAGCCTCGGCGTGCTCGGCCTCGCGGCGGTCGTCGAACGGCGTGGTGGCCCGCGCGTCGTGGTGACCACCGCGATCGAGCATCCGTCGCTGCGCGGCCCGGTCCAGGCGCTCGCGGCCCGCGGCTGGGAGATCCGCGTCTGGCGTGACGCCGCTCCCGACACCGCCAGCATCGCCGGTGCAGGGCTCGTCGCGATCGCTGCGGTCAACCACGAGCTCGGGACCATCGCCGAGCTGCAGGCAATCGCGGAGTCCGTTCGCGCCGCCGGGGCGCTGCTCCACGTCGACGCCGTGCAGGCTGCGGGCAAGCTCGAGCTCGGCGCGATCGAGGCCGACGCGCTCGTGCTGTCCGCGCACAAGCTCGGCGGTCCGCAGGGGATCGGCGCGCTCGCGCTCGCGCTCGATGATGTGCTGCCGATCATCGACGGCGGTCACCAGGAGCGTGGGCGGCGCCCGGGCACCGAGAACGTGCTCGGCATCGTCGGCTTCGTCGCGGCCGCGGCGGCGATCGAGCTCGCGCGATGGCCGGCGGTGAGCGCGCTTGGCGCGCGCCTCGAGGCGGGCCTCCTCGCGATCGATCTTGTCCGCATCCACGGCGCCGATCGGCCGCGGGCGGGTGGCACGATCAACGCGGGCTTCGCCGGCGCGCTCGGCGAGTCCATCGTGATCGCGCTCGACCTTGCCGGGATCGCGACCTCGACAGGCGCGGCCTGTACCTCGGGGACGGTGCAGCCGTCGCCCGTGCTGCTCGGGCTCGGCTACTCGGCGCGCGAGGCGCGCGAGGCCGTGCGGTTCAGCCTCGGTGTCGCCACGACCGACGCCGAGATCGACGAGGTCCTGCGCGTGCTTCCGGACATCGTAAGGCGGGTTCGTCACAATTTTCGCACATGAATGTTCGCCGGGTCTAACTTGGCGGCGGGGCGCGGAGGCGATAGCTTCTCGATTTGATGCCGTCGCGCACCCATGACGGTCCCACAGCCAGCGCGTCGGACGGCGAGGCGCGGATGGATGAAGCGAAGGCCCAGGGCGGGGTGTTCTCCATCCTCGATGGGATCAGCGATCCATTTGTCGTGCTCGACCGCGATGGCAGCATCACGTTCGCCAATCGCGCCGCCGTCACGCTCGCCCGGACCGGGCGCGCCCAGCTGATCGGTCATCGGTTTTCGATGGTCGCGGGGTTTTCGCAGAGTCCCGCAACGCACGCGGCTTGCGAGCGCGCCATGCGGACGCGCGAGCCAGGGGTCGTCGAGGATTACAATCCGGCCGTTGATCGCTGGTACGAGTCGAGCATCTACCCGATCGACGAGGGACTCTCGATCTGCACGCGCGATATCACCGTCAAGAAACACGCGTTCGAGCTGACCTCGCGACTTGCTCGTCACAGCGCGCTGCGCGCCGATGTGAGTGCTGCACTCGCAGACGAGCGCGAGCTCCGGCCTATGCTGGTGCGGTGTTGTGAGGCGCTGGTCGATCAGCTCGAGGTCGCATTCGCTCGGATCTGGACCGTCGACGACGACGACGCAAACTTGCTCCTGCAGGCGAGCTCCGGCATGTACACGCACATCGACGGACCGCACGCGGTCGTACCGATCGGCAAGTACAAGATCGGCCTCATCGCCTCGGAGCGCCAGCCGCACCTGACCAACGACGTCGCTAACGACCCGCGAATCGGTAACCCCGAGTGGGCGGCGCGCGAGAAGATGGTCTCGTTCGCCGGCTATCCGCTCATGGTCGACAGCCAGCTTGTCGGCGTGATGGCGATGTTCGCGAAGCGGCCACTGCCCGGGGACGTGATGGCGGCACTCGCCGGGATCTCCGACACGATCGCGCAGGGCCTCGAGCGGCGGCGCGCCGAGATCGAGCTCGAGCAGCGGGTCGCCGAGCTCGCGCGCTCGAACTCGGAGCTCGAGCAGTTCGCCTACGTCGCGTCGCACGATCTGCAGGAGCCGCTCCGTATGGTCGCGAGCTACAACCAGCTGCTCGCACGTCGCTACCAGGGCAAGCTCGGCCCCGATGCCGACGAATTCATCAGCTACACCGTCGAGGGCGTGCAACGCATGCAGCGCCTGATCAACGACCTGCTCTCGTACTCGCGGGTCGGCACTCGCGCGCTGGAGCGTGGCCCGATCGCGATGGACAAGGTTCTCGAAGTCGCGCTCGCGAACCTCACCGCGTCGATCGAGGAACACCACGCGACGGTCACCCACGATCCCCTACCGGCCGTCCAGGGCAACGAAGGCCAGCTCGTGCAGCTGCTGCAGAACCTGATCGGCAACGCGATCAAGTTTCACGGCGCCGCAGCGCCCGCGATCCACGTCAGCGTCCGGCGTGATCCGCAGGTTTGGGCCTTCTCGATCGCCGACAATGGGATCGGCATCGACCCGCAGTACTTCGAGCGGATCTTCGTCATCTTCCAGCGCCTGCACGCGCGCGAGAAGTATCCCGGCACCGGCATCGGCCTCGCGATCTCCAAGAAGATCGTCGAGCGCCACGGTGGCCGGATCTGGGTGGACTCCGTCCCCGAACAGGGTTCGACGGTCTGGTTCACGCTGCCACCCGCCGAACCCGTCCGGAGAACGCCATGAGCTACAAGTCGATCGAGATCTTGCTCGTCGAGGACAACCCTGCCGACGTGCGGCTCACCGTGGAAGCGCTGCGCGAGGGCAAGGTCCGCAACAACCTGCACGTCGCGCGCGACGGCGTCGAGGCGATCGAGTTCCTGCGCCGCCGCGGCAAGTTCGCCGACGCCGTGCGCCCGGACCTCGTGCTGCTCGATCTCAACCTGCCGCGCCGCGACGGCAGCGAGGTGCTCGCCGACATCAAGGAGGACGACGACCTCAAGATGATCCCGGTGGTCGTGCTGACGACCTCGTCGGCCGATGCGGACATCCTCAAGAGCTACAAGCTTCACGCGAACTGCTACATCACGAAGCCGGTCGACCTCGAGCAGTTCGTGGCGGTCGTGAAGTCGATCGATGATTTCTGGCTCACCGTCGTGCGACTGCCCACCGAGGTCAAGTGACGTGAAGATCCTGCTTGTCGAGGACAACCGGGGTGACGCGCGGCTCTTCGAGGAGCTCGTGCGCGAAATCCCCGGTCAGCCACACACCGTCACCACGGTCGGCACGCTCGCCGATGCCGAGGTCGCGGTGGTGGGTCACGACGTGGTCTTCCTCGACCTCTCGCTGCCCGACGCGCACGGGCTCGCCACGCTGACATCGATGCTCGCAGCGACGCGGCAGACGCCGATCGTCGTGCTCACCGGCAACGTCGACGAGACCGTCGCGGTGGATGCGGTGAAGTCAGGGGCGCAGGACTACGTGATCAAGGCGGAGATCACTCCGTCGCTGATCGCGAAGACGGCGTGCTATGCGGTCGAGCGCAAGCTGGCCGAGGAGAATACGCGACGGCTGGCGCAGTCCGACGAGGCCGCGCGACGTGCGCGCTTCAAGTCGACCGTCACCGCGGCGATCACGGCATCGTTTGATCTCGAGGTCACGCTGGCCGAGGTCGCGAAGCTGCTGGTGCCGATGCTCGGCGAGGTCGCCGTGATCGATGTCGTGCGCGACGGTGATGGCGGCGCGAGCGGCCCCGAGATCGTCCGGGTTGCGCATGGCGCGGCGACCGACGCGCTCGAGGCGCAGATCGGCGCCGTCGCGTACCGCTACGTTCCGGGCCCGACCCACCCCCGGAGCCCCGTGATCACTGCGATCCGCGAGCGCCGCACCATCCTCACAGCGGACCTCGACGCGATCGCGCCCGATCAGGCGTATCGCGAGACCGCGCTCGCCATCGGGGCCTCGTCGATGCTGGTCACGCCGCTGGTCGCCCGCGAGCGCGTGGTCGGCGCGATCAGCTACGTGAAGTGCAACGGAGATCAGTTTGGCGACGACCTGCGCCTGTTCGCGGAGGAGGTCGCCGAGCGGATCGCCCTCGGGATCGACAACGCGAGGCTCTACGCCGCCGCGCAGCGGGCGATCCGCGGGCGAGATGAGCTGCTCGCCGTGGTCTCGCACGATCTCCGCAACCCGCTCAACATCGTGACGCTGGTGCTGCAGATGGTCGAGCGCGACCCGGGCACGCTGAGCGACGCGATGCCACGGGCGATGCGCGGCGTCGAGCGCATGCAGCGGTTGATCGAGGACCTGCTCGACGTCGCGCGAATCGACGCCGGGACGCTGCGCGTCGACGCACGACCGCTCGAGGTCGCCAGCGTGCTCGACGACGCGCTCGAGCAGCACCGCGCGCTTGCTGCCGACAAGCGAATCACGCTGGTCCGCGAGATTCCACACGAGCTTGGCGATGCGCATGCCGATCGTCACCGCCTCGGCCAGGCGATCGCGAACCTGCTCGGCAACGCGCTGAAGTTCACACCGCCCGGTGGCTCGATCCGGCTGGGCGCTGCCGAACGCGGCGCGCACGTCGTGATGTGGATCAGCGATACCGGCCCGGGCATCGCGCCCGAGCACGTCGACCACATCTTCGATCGGTTCTGGCAACCCCAGCAGCGCCGCGACGGCGTCGGCCTCGGGCTCGCGATCGTCAAGGGAATCGTCGACGCGCATGGCGGCTCGATCGAG
>JBKJUF010000081.1:0-11192 GCA_046590445.1 Kofleriaceae bacterium | reverse complement strand
GTTCGGGCTTTGTCGCCACTATCTCATCGGTTGTTCGGAGCGCCGAGCCGTGCTTCGGGCCTGCCCGGACGACGTCTCAACCCCGCGAGCGCTTCTTTAGGGTCTAGGGCGCGCGATACGCGAGGCAGTGCTTGCCGACGAGCGGCACCGCTGCGGCGAGCGACGTCACCCGCACGACGTGTTGCTGGCAGCTACCGCAGTGCCGGATGTCCGGGCTGTCGCCGCTCGCCAGATCTTCCCAGCGCTGCTGACAGCGCACGCTTGTCGCGTTCGCGTCCGCGACCTGCGGCGCCGCCGGCCACCACGCGGCGATCCGATCCGAGAGGCATGCGTCGTAGTCGTCGGAGTCCGCCACGCACGCACGCAGCGCCGCGGCGAGCGCCGCCGGAGACGCGATCCGATCCGTGGGCGACTTCGCGAGCGCGAGCGCGATCACCTGGTCGAGCCCCGGTGCGATCGTCGGCGTCGGGACCGGCGGCGCTTCCATGATCGCCTGCAGCAACTCGAAGTCCGTGCTGCCCACGAACACCGGCTTACCGCTCAGCGCGGTCACGAGGATGCCGGCGAGCGCGAAGACATCGCTGGCCGGCGTCGGCGCCTGACCGCGGAGCTGTTCGGGGGACATCCATCGAATCGAGCTCTTGACCCGGCCCTGGCCGACGTAGTTTCGCTCGCGTCCCGCGGTGACCTGCGCGACCGGCGCGCGCAGCCGGCAGTGTCCGGACGCATCGACGAACATCTGGCGAGGCTCGAGCTGGCGGTGGACGAAGCCCGGCGCGTAACGGCCCATCGCGGCGAGGCCATCGGCGATCGCGATGAGCTGCGCGACTGTCCAGCGCTCGCGATCCTCGGGCGCGTCGGCCAGCTGCTGCGAGGCGACCGGCAGCGTGGGACCACGGTCGTCGGCCGTCGCGATGACGATGCGGCCATCGAGACACGCGATCCCGCGGATCGGCGCGACCCGCGGATGCGCGAATTCGAGCCATGGCCGGGTGTCGCGCTCGAGCGCGGCAAGATAGTCCCCGTCGTCGTCGTGGAAGATCCACGCGACCTGGAGGTCTGGATCATCGCCAGCGCGCACGAGCCACCGCTCCTCGCCGGGCTTCGCCGACAGGCGCTCGAGGAACTCGAGGCGGGACATCGACCCAGTCTACCGCGTGTCCCTTCAGCGCAGCGCGGCGAGGATCAGGCCGTGGAACTGCTCGCCGCTGCACCGGTAGATCCAGCCGACGTGGGTCCGGCACTGCGCGCAGATCGCGATCTGCCACGACCACCCCGGAAACCACGAGAACGCGACCTCGGTGGGCCCGACGTGCACGCAGCCGGGCGCCGCGACGAAGCACGCGATGTGGTGGACGATGCCGCCGGGATTCACGAACGTGTGCGCGTGCGCGCCACCCATCTCGCTGCGAAACGCGCGCTCGCTGATCCGGTGCTCGCAGACCACGCAGCGAAGCGCGTCGCCATCACCGTCGGTGGTTGTGGTGTCGCGCTGCGCGTCGGGTCGTAGGCCGGGCCGTTCCTTCGCCACGCGCGCAGCCTACCCCGCGCCACCTGGCGTGCCAGACTGTGCAGGTGTTCTCGCGGGCTGTACGCGCCGGCTATCTGCTGCTTGGCTTCGTGCTCGTCGGCCTCGGCGTGATCGGCGCATTCCTCCCGGTGATGCCGACGACGGTCTTCCTGATCGGGGCGACCTGGGCCTTCTCGATGAGCAGCAAGCGGTTCGAGAGCTGGCTCCTCGACCACCCGCGGTTTGGCCCGTCGCTCGTCGCGTGGCGCGCAGAGCGCGTGATCCCGCGCCGGGTCAAGCTGACGGCCTGGATCTCGATGGCCGCGAGCCTCTCGATCATGGTCGTGGGCGGGGCGCCGGTGTGGGCGATCGGGTGTGCGGCGGGGCTCATGCTGATCGGTGCGATCTACATCGCGCGCTGCCCGTCGCAACCCGATCCGATGCGTTAAGTTCGGCGGTGGTGGCGCAGATCGTCGTCGAGAACCTCTGCAAGGCGTTCCAGGTCGCGGAGCGCCGGCCGGGGATGTGGGGAGCGATCCGCGGGATCGCGCGCCGCCAGTACCGCACGGTGCGTGCGCTCGACGGCATCTCGTTCTCGATCGACGCCGGCGAGCTCGTCGGCTACATCGGTCCGAACGGCGCCGGCAAGAGCACGACGGTGAAGACGCTCGCCGGCATCCTGGTGCCCGACTCGGGGCGCTGCGAGGTGCGAGGGCGCGTCCCGTGGAAGCAGCGGCTCGCGCACGTCGCCGAGCTCGGCGTGGTGTTCGGGCAGCGCACGCAGCTGTGGTGGGACCTGCCGGTCGTCGAGTCGTTCGAGCTGCTGCGCGACATCTACCGCGTGCCCGAAGATCGCTACGCCCGCACCCGCGACGAGCTGATCGCGGTCCTCGATCTCGGCGCGCTGCTCGACGTGCCGGTCCGCCAGCTCTCGCTCGGCCAGCGCATGCGCTGCGATCTCGCGGCCGCGCTGCTCCACGCCCCGCCGATCGTGTTCCTCGACGAGCCGACGATCGGCCTCGACGCGATCTCGAAGCTCGCCGTGCGCGACTTCATCAAGCGGCTCAACCGCGAGAACGGCGTGACCGTCGTCCTGACGACGCACGACATGGACGACATCGAGACGCTGTGCACGCGGGTGATGGTGATCGGCGGCGGCAAGATCCTGTCGGATGGCACGCTCGCGAACCTGCGTGCCCGGGTCACCCGCGAGCGCTGGCTGACGATCGATCTCGCCGATGGCGTGACGTGGACCGACGAGGTCGACGCGACCGTGATCCGCCGGGAGGGCAGCCGGGTGTGCCTCGCGTTCGATCCGCAGGTCGTCGCGCCCGCCGAGCTGATCCGTCGGGTCACGAGCCGCTACGCGATCCGCGATCTGTTCGTCGAGAACCCACCGATCGAGACGATCATCGCGCGGCTCTATGCGGCCGAGTCGCTGCCACCGTGATGATGCTGCGTCCCTATCGCGCGATCCTGAGCGCGCGGTTTCGCATGCTCCTGCAGTACCGTGCGGCTGCGATCGCCGGCGTGTGGACCCAGATCTTCTTCGGCCTCGCGCTGATCATGATCTACGAGGCGTTCTACGCGTCGACGACGGTCGCCGACCAGCCGATGACGATGGTGCAGATCGCGAGCTACGTGTGGCTCGGCCAGGCGCTGCTCGCGATGATGCCGTGGGGCGCAGATTCCGAGATCCGCGCGATGGTGCGCTCGGGCGCGGTCGCGTACGAGCTGTGCCGGCCGGTCGATCTGTACGGCCTGTGGTTCGTCCGCGGCGTCGCGCAGCGCACCGCGCCGACCGTGCTGCGCGCCGTGCCAATGACGATCTTCGCGATCTGGGCGCTGCCGCTACTCGGACTCCCCGAGTGGCAGCTCCAGCCACCGACCGCGGCTGCCGGTTTCGGGTTCGCGTGCACGCTCGTCGGCGCGCTCGCGCTGTCGTGCGCGATGACGACGCTGATCAACATCAGCCTGCTGTGGACGATCTCCGGCGAGGGCATCGTGATGATCTCGACGACGCTGGTGTCGTTCTTCTCCGGGATGATCGTCCCGTTGCCGCTGTTTCCCGAATGGGCGCAGACCGTGCTCGCCTGGCTGCCGTTCGCGGGCATCGCGGACCTGCCGTTCCGCGTCTACAACGGCGATATTCCGTTCGCCGATCTCGGGCTCGTGCTCGGTCGCCAGCTCGGCTGGACGCTCGTGCTCGTGGTGCTCGGGCGCCGGTTGCTCGCGCGTGGGATGCGCCATCTCGTGGTCCAGGGCGGATGACCGGGCTCCGGCTCTACTGGCGCTACGCGGCGGTGTCGATCCGGAGCCAGCTCCAGTATCGCGCGTCGGTCGTGATGCAGTCGATCGGCGCGTTCACGGTGACCGTGGTCGAGTTCCTCGGCATGTGGGCGCTGTTCGACAGGTTCGGGCAGGTGCGTGGCTGGACGCTGCCCGAGGTCGCGCTGTTCTACGGGATGATCTCGATCTCGTGGTCCTTGTGCGACGCATTCGGCCGCGGGTTCGAGGTGTTCGGCGCGATGGTCAAGGCGGGTGACTTCGATCGCGTGCTGGTCCGGCCGCGCTCGACCGTGCTCCAGCTCCTCGGTGTCGAGCTCACGCTCCGGCGGATCGGCCGGTTCTCGCAGGGCGTGCTCGTCCTCGGCTACGCGATCGTCTCGCTCGACGTCGACTGGTCGGTGCCGCGCGCGCTGCTCGTGCTCGCCGCGATCATCGGCTCGATCTGCGTGTTCCTCGGCCTGCTCGTGCTCCAGGCGACGACCGCGTTCTGGACGACCGAGACGCTCGAGGTCTGGCACGCGTTCACGTACGGCGGGGTGACGATGAGCCAGTACCCGCTGTCGATCTATCGCTCGTGGTTCCGCGACCTCTTCACGTACATCATCCCGCTCGGCTGCGTGAACTACCTGCCGGGCCTCGCGATCCTCGGTCACCCCGATCCGCTCGGGACGCCGGTGATCGTGCAGTGGCTCGCGCCACTCGCGGGCCCGGTGTTCCTCGTGCTCGCGCTCCAGGTCTGGAAGCTCGGCGTCCGCCACTACCGTTCGACCGGCAGCTGATCGCAGCGCCGGGGTACACGTCGCCGCCAACATCTTCGTAACGACCGCGGCGGGCGTCGAGGCATTCTCGCCGACCGGCGCGCGGTGGGGCGTGATCGCGCTGCCCGGCAACGCTGTCCCCGCGAACTGCGCGTTCGGCGATGCCGACCACCGCACGCTCTATGTCACCGCGCGGACCCAGCTGTTCCGGGTGCGGCTCGCCAACGCCGGCCTGCCGCGCCGCTGATCACGAGCTGCCGGCTCGTGCCGGGATCCTGAAAGTAGCCGCCTCCTCCGTTCGCGGTGGTACGCTGGAGGTATGCGACTCATCGGACTCGTCGTCATGATGTTCGCGGCTGCGTGCGGGCCGCCGGTCGCGCGCAACGTTCCGCAGCCGAACACCGGGGCCGCCGCCGGCATCGCCGCGGGCGCCGCCGCCGCGATCACGCTCGCCGATCCTGACGGTGCCGCGAAGCGCCAGGAGTCGAAGAAGCAGGAGGAAGACAAGCGGCCGCAGAAGGTGAAGGCGACCGTGCCTGCCGATGTCTTCGATCGGCTCGACGCGCGCGCCGCGCAGCCGCCATCATCGCAAGAGCCGGCCGCTGCGCCGGGCAGCATTCCCGGCGAGCCGTAGGCGCGGCCGCGCGCTTGTAAACCGACGGGCCGGCTTCATTGACCGCGAGCCCTATCTCTGACTCCGGCGCGACGTAGCGATAGACGTTTTGAGCTCGCGCCGATCAGCGACGCCGCGCGCTCGTTCGTGATCGGGGGCGAACTGCCCCAGTCGCTGTGAGCGATGCGCCCTACCGCTACGAGCCTTGCACGGCCGTTACCATGTTACAGGGTGCGCGGAGGATCGAGAATGAAGAAGCTCACTGTTGCGTCCGCGTGTGCTGCGGCTTGCCTGATCGGTGGTGGTCGCGTCGGCGCGCAGCCGAAGGCTCCCGACACTGGAGTGAAGAAGCTGCCGCCGGCACCCGCGCTGGACTTCGCAGCGATCGCCGAGAAGGTCGTCGGCAAGACCGCGAACGTCAAGGAAGGCGAGATCGTCCAGATCTTCACCGGCCCGAACGACGTCGCGCTCGCCGAGGAGATCGCGGTCGCTGTCAGCAAGCGTGGCGCGTATCCGATGATCACGCTCAGCAGCGAATCGCTCGCCAGGAAGATGATCGCCACGGTCCCCGAGAAGTACGACGCCAAGACGTCGCCGCTCGGCCTCGCACTCGCAAAGACGATCAACGTCGTGATCGACATCCCGGCCGTCCGCGATCCGAGCATTTATGGTGCGCTGCCGCCCGCGCGGCGCGCCGCGCAGGAGAAGACCGGGGTGGCCGAGATGGACATCCGGTTCAAGCGCAACGTACGGATCGTCGAGCTCGGTAACGGCCTCGCGCCGTCGCCTTCGCGCGCGAACGTCCTCGGTGTCACCGAGGCCGAGCTCGCGAAGCTCTACTGGGAAGGCATCTCGGCGGACTACACGCCGGTCGAGGAGAAGGCGACGGCGCTCAAGGCGGTGCTCGCGAAGGGTGGCGTTCTGAAGATCACGCACGCGAACGGCACCGACCTGACGATGAAGATCAAGGGTCGCAAGGTGTTCGTCAGCGACGGCGTGATCTCCGACGCCGACCGCAAGGCCGGCGGCGCGAACGTCAGCGCGTGGTTGCCCGCGGGCGAGGTCTACCTCGCACCGGTACCGGGTAGCATGACCGGCAAGCTCGTCGACGATCGCTACCTGCACGACGGCAAGGAAGTGCTCGGGCTGACGATCGACGTCAGCAAGGGCAAGATCACCAACGTCAGCGCGAAGTCCGGCTGGGACGCGGTCAAGCCGTTCTACGACGCGGCGGGCCCCGGCAAGCTCGAGATCGGCGTGTTCGATATCGGCATCAACCCGGCGATCAAGACGACCGCGAAGCTCGAGAGCTTCGTCAGCGCCGGCACGATCACGCTGATCACCGGCAATAACACGTGGGCCGGTGGCACGAACAAGGAGCCGTTCGACATGGTCATGCACCTGCCTGGCACGACCGTGCTGCTCGACGGCAAGCCGATCATCGAGAACGGCGCGCTCAAGTAGGGCGGCGCGGCGCGGCTGGCCGGCGAAGCGAACGTCGGCCATGCTGCATCGCAGAGGGATGACGCCGCGGACTCTCCAGCAGCTGGACGCCAGCCTCGACGAGATCCGCCGCGCACCGAAGGACGAGGGCACGGTCGAGCTGATCGCCCGGCGTCCCGCGGTCGGCGTGCGCGAGGTCGTCGACCACGCGCGGCTCTCTGCCATGCAGGGCCTCGTCGGCGACAGCTGGCACATCCGCAAGAGTCGCAAGACCGGCGCTCCCGACCCCGAGCAGCAGATCACGTTGATGAATGCGCGGGCGATCGCGGCGATCGTGCCGGAGCGCGCCGAGTGGGCACGGGCCGGCGATCAGCTCTTCGTCGACTTCGAGCTCACCGCGGACCACGTCCCACCGGGCACGCGGCTCGCCGTCGGCACCGCGGTCCTCGAGGTCACCGCAGCGCCCCACCTCGGCTGCGTCAAGTTCACGCGCCAGTTCGGCGCAGAGGCGACCAGGTGGGTCAATACCACGCTCGGTCGCTCGCTCAACCTGCGCGGCATCAACGCACGCGTGGTGGTCGATGGTGAGGTGCAGCGCGGCGATGTGATTCGCAAGCTGTAGACGCTAGGCCTGATCGAGCGGCTCGATGTGGATGTTCTTGTCCTTGGGATCGGGACGCCGCACCGCCTCGGCGAACCGCTCGCTCGCATCCGACGCGATCTCGACGCGGGTCTCGCGCGCGAGGATCTGGATCTTGCCGATCTCGCGCTTGGTGATGCCGCCGCGGCGGCAGAGCAGCGGCACGAGCCACTTCGGATCGGCGTTCTTCGAGCGGCCGACGTTGATCGTGAACCACGTCGAGCCGGCGGTGGCATCGCCCGCGGGACCATCCGCCTCGGGACGCGGCGCGGCCCGCGTGGCGCTCGGCGCGATCGGCCGCTCGTGATCGCGCGGTGCGCTCGCACCCTCGCTGAACAGCGGCGGGCGATCGTTGCGGCGCGCCGTGCTCGCGCCTTCGCTGAACAGCGGCGGCCGGTCGTTGCGGCGCGGCGGCGGGCGATCCTGGTGCATCGGGCCGTCCACCCGGTCGTTCATCCGGCCGGGGCCATTCGTCGGGCCATTCGTCGGGCCGTTCGTCGGACCGTTCTGGCGCGGATGCACGTCGTGGCGCTCGAAGCGGCCGGGTCGTGCCGGACGCGCGCGCTCGTCGGGTCCGCTCGTGCGGCCAAATCGGGTATCGCGACCAGGAACAGGATCCGGACCGCGCTCAGGGCCGCGAGCAGTGCCGCGATCAGGGCCTCGATCGAAACCACGGTCGGGCCCACGGACGTCGCGGCGCGGATCCTCGCGGCGGTTGTCGCCGGGACGGGCCGGCCGCATCGACGGCGGATCGGTCAACACCTCAGCAGCCGGGCGCGACTTGCGGAGCTGGCGCACCAGCATCGCGACGAGATCCTCGGCGGGTTTCTCGGCGAGCAGCGTCTTCGCGACGGCGCGGTCGTCGTCGCCGAGCTCCTCGGTCATCGTCCCGATCTCGCGGACGAGCTGCTCCTGATCGCGCGCGTAGATCTGCTCGGCGGTCGGCGGCCGCATCCACTGCGCCTCGATGTGCGCCGACTGCAGCGTGCGCTCGACGTAGCGGCGCGCGGCATCCGGGACCAGCATGATCGCGACACCGCGACGGCCCGCGCGGCCGGTGCGTCCGCTGCGGTGCACGAGCGCCTGCTTGTTCTGCGGCAGCTCGGCGTGGATCACGAGGCCGAGATCGGGGAGATCGAGGCCGCGCGCGGCGACGTCGGTCGCGACGCAGACCCGGGCACGCCCGTCGCGAAGGGCCTGGAGCGCGACGTTGCGCTCGCGCTGGCTGAGCTCGCCGGACAGCGCGACGACGGAGAACCCGCGCTCGTTGAGGTTCGCCGCGAGGTGGGTGACCGCCTCGCGGGTGTTGCAGAACACGAGGGCGCCGACCGCGTCGTGATAGCGCAGCACGTTGACCACGGCGAGGTCACGCTCGCGCGGGACGATCGGCAGCGCGTGATACTCGATGTCGCGGTGGGCGTCGTGCTCGGCCTGCGTCTGGATCCGCAGCGCCGTCTTCTGGTAGCGCTTCGCGATCGCGGCGATGTCCCGCGGGATCGTCGCCGAGAACAGCAGCGTGCGGCGGCCCTCGGGCGACGCCTGGAGGATGCGCTCGAGATCCTCGCGGAACCCCATGTCGAGCATCTCGTCGGCCTCGTCGAGGACGAGCGCCTGCAGCTTCGAGAGCACGAGCGCGCCGCGCTCGAGGTGATCGCACAGCCGGCCCGGCGTGCCGACGACGATGTGCACGCCCTGCGAGAGCAGATGGGTCTCGCGCCGCGGATCGAAGCCGCCGACGCAGGTCGTGATCCGCGCGCCGGTATCGGCGTACAGCCACAGCAGCTCGCGGTGGACTTGCTGGGCGAGCTCGCGGGTCGGCGCGACGACGAGCGCGAGCGGTGCGCCTGCTTTCTCGAACCGCGCGGCCTCGCCGAGGAGCTGCGGTGCGAGCGCGAGCCCGAACGCCACGGTCTTGCCCGACCCGGTCTGCGCCGACACCAGGAGGTCCCGATCCTTCGCATCGGCGGCGAGCACCGCCGCCTGCACGGGCGTGGGCGTGGCGTACTCGCGACGGGCGAGGGCGGCCTGGAGGCTGGGATGGGCAGACGAGAACGGCAAGGGCGCGCACCCTAGTCCGTCCGAGCCCGGCGCGCAACTGGCTGTTTTCAGGCCCGGACGAACGGGTTGCCGCGGGCCTCGTCGCCGAGCGTCGTGGAGGGCCCGTGCCCCGCGATCACGACGGTATCGAGGTCGCGGGTGTACAGCCGCTCTCGGATCGAGGCCTGAAGCAGCTTGCCGTCGCCGCCTGGCAGGTCGGTCCGGCCGATCGACCGCTTGAACAGCGTGTCCCCGGCGAACAGCAGCCGGCCCGCATCGGGGTCCTCGACCTCGAAGCACACCGAGCCGGGCGTGTGGCCAGGCGTGTGGATCACGGAGAGCTCGCGCTTGCCCATCACGATCGTGTCGCCGTGCTCGATCCAGCGCTCGACCGGCGTGGTCTCGCGGACCTTCCAGCCGAACATCGCGGCCTGCATCGCGAAGCCATCGTAGAGAAAGCCGTCGCCGCGATGCAGGCAAACCGCGCCGCCGTGGGCTTCCTTGACGTCGCGCGTGCAGTAGATGTGATCGAGGTGCGCGTGGGTGTGGATGATCGCGCGCACCGCGAGGTCATACGCCGCGACGATCTCGGCGATCCGCTCGACCTCGCCGCCGGGATCGATGACGACGGCTTCCTTGGTGTCGCCGCACGCGAGGATCGTGCAGTTGCACGCGAAGGCACCGGCGGGGAACGTCTCGCGAAGCAGCACGCACGAGATGTAGCAGGATCGTCAGCGACCGAAGCAACCGATCTGCTGCTTCGAGGCGACGAGATCGACGGGAGTCCGGGCGAGCTCGTCGACGAGGCCACCGGCGAGCGCCGCGATCTGCGCGAGGTGCGGCAGATCGAGCTTGGCCACGGTGTCGCAGCGCTCGTGATAGCAGCGATGGTCGGGCGTCCAGAAGAACACGTACGGGATGCCACGCCGGCAGAACCCGACCTGATCGCCGCGGACGCTGTGGCCGCCGAGCTTGACGTTCAGCGTCGGGAAGTTGTCGTCGAGCCGTGCCAGGATCGCGCGGGCGGGCTGCCTGGCGAACGCGCCGAACGCGTGGACCGCATCGGTCGAGGCGTGGCTGCCGATCATGTCGATGTTGATGTACTGGACGACGCGATCGAGCGGCAGCGCGGCCGGCGGGTGGGCGACGTAGTGCAGCGACCCGAGGAGGCCCTGCTCCTCGCCGCCGAACGTGACGAACGCGATCGTGCGCGCGGGAGCCTCGGGGCGCTGGCGGATCATCTGCGCGATCGCGAGCACGGCCGCGACACCCGAGGCGTTGTCGTTCGCGCCGAGGTGGCCGCCGCCGAGGTGATCGTGGTGCGCGCCGACGACGATGATCTCGTCCGGCTTGGTGGCGCCACGGACGTAGCCGATCACGTTCGCGGTCGGCTGACCGCCGGCGTCGAAGGCTTGCTCGTAGCCGGTGCCGTCACCGCGGCCATCGCCGGCCGGCACGAGGCCGAGGCAGCGGAACCGCTCGCCGATCAGCGTGCGCGCCGCGACGTCGCCGGGCGTACCGGGCGCGCGGCCGTCGAGCGTGGGGCTCGCGAGGATCTCGAGGTGCGCGCGCAGCGAAGCCGGCTCGAACGGCCGCGCATCGTCGACGCAGCCGGCAGCCACCGGGGCAACGGCGGCAACGGCGGCAACGGCGGCAACGGCGGCAACGGCGGCAACGTCAACGTCAACGGCGGCAATGGCGGCATCCGCGGGGACGGCCACCGGCGGCATCACCACCGACCGCGGCGAGCCCGCTTCCGGGCTGGTGTATGGCATCGCCTGCGAGCAGGCGGTCAGGAGCGCGAAAACGAACAGAGCGCAGGCGCGGGTCACCCCGGAGAGCATGACGCGTGGACACCGCGAGCACCCGTCAGGTTTCAGCGCGCGCGTCCGCAAACTCTCG
>JBKJUF010000769.1:0-4614 GCA_046590445.1 Kofleriaceae bacterium | reverse complement strand
GCTTGTAGTAGGCCTCGCCGATCCGGTACGTCGCGTAGCCGTTCGCGACCATCTCGTGCGTCGGGTGAAACTTGATGAACAGCCGGTAGCTGTCGATCGCCTCGAGGTATTGCTCGGCGCCGAACTCGGCGTCGGCGAGCCGGAGCTCGGCGAGCACCGCGTACTTCGAGTACGGGAACCGGCTCTTGATGAAGCCGAAGTACTTCGCCCCCGCGATCCAGTCCTTGGCCTCGAGCTCCTTGAGCCCCTTCTCGTAGTTCTTCTGCGCGGAGACCGAGTACTCGACGGCGCCGCCGCCGGACTTGCCGCCGCAACCGACCGCGATCGCGACCGCGACGGCGACGACGAACGCGGACACCAGGGATGAAATCCCGAGGCGACGTGTGAAGGATTTGTTGGAAATCATTGGCTTTGATCGCCGAGTGACGGGTGATACACGATGCCTGCGACGGGATCAACCGCGACGGTTGGACCGCTGGCGGCGGTGGGGTGTTGCCTGCGATAACCACGGGCTCATGCGCAACCACACTGTAGCGCTCGCGGGATCACTTGGCGTCGTCGTCGCTGGCCTCGGCCTGGCGGCGGTTCCGGGCTGTTCGGGCACGGCCTCCCAGGTCAAGATCGGTCCACCGCCGGCGCGGGTCACGACCGGCCCGCTCGCGGGACCGCTGTGCGCAGGCGATCAGTGCACCTGCCGCAAGGGCGCCGACGACGCGGGCATGCCCGACGGTGACCGCAAGCGCTTCGAGCTCCGGCTCTCGTCGGCGCAGGAGCTGTGGGTCACGCTTCCCGGTCACCAGCTCTACAAGAGCCCCGAGCGCGCCGAGGCCTGCTTCTACCTCGACCTCGCGCCCGGCAAGCATCCGGTACAGCTCCGTGCCTCGAACAAGGACGGCGTGTCCGCGGCGCTCGAGGTCCACGAGCTCGGGGTCGCCGCGAAGAGCTGGTACGACACCTTCAAGTTCGCGTGCGGCCATCCCGGCGCGTGCTCGTTCGAAGAGCTCGACGGACTCAAGGCGACGTACGCGCAGATCCCGCGCAACCTCCACGACGTCTGTGGCTCGACGCGGATCAAGAGCATCCAGTGGGATCACGGCAAGGCGCCCGACGGCCAGCACCCGAGCGAGCTCGTCGTCGGGCTGACCCTCGACGTCTACAAGTTCATGCCCGACAAGCCGCACGGCGATGCGAGCTGCGGTGCCGGCGAGGGCCGCCGCCAGAACGCGGGCGACGCCGAGCCCGACGGCGCGCCGGCCGAGTAAGTGCGACGGCCAGCCTGTTTCTGATCCAGCTTGGGTTATGCGGACAGCCTTGACCAAACCCAAGCGAACGAGCAACTCTCCTGACATGAACGTGCGCGACGCAGGCCGGCGAGGCGGACAGCGGAAGAGTCCCGCGAAGCGGGCGGCGGCGCAGCGAAACGGTGCGCGCGGTGGTCGGCCGAAGAAGGCGCACGTGCTGTTGCGCACGATGCAGGCCATGTACGCGAAGATCCGAAATCAGCCTCTGAACATCGACCCAGGAGATCTCGGACTGATCATCGAACGCCTGTGCCGCGCGCCGAACAGCGGTCGTCGGTTCTTCATCCGCCCGCGAAAGGGCGGCGGCTATGGTTTCTGATCTTGACGAGAGCTTCCTGGCTGCGCTTGCCGCCGAGCTACGCAACGCTCGAATCGAAGCGATCGTGGTCGGCAATGTCGCGAGCATTCTGAACGGCGCGCCAGTGCTGACCCAAGACGTTGCCCTCTTGGTCCGCGACACGCCGCTCAACCGGAAGAAGCTGAAGCGTCTCGCGGCTGCGATGGGTGGTGTCGGGCCGGAGCGCATTGCGGGGCTCACCTCGACGGAACGCATTTATGGCACCGACGTTCCGATCGACATTCTCTACGATCGGATGATCGGCGGTCGAGGTCTCACGTTTGCGTCTGTCCGCTCGCGGGCGTCCGCCGCGGTCGTGGGGCACGAAGTGTTGACGGTCGCGGCACTCGCCGACGTCATCAAGTCGAAGACCGCAGCGGGGCGCCCGAAGGACAAAGCCGTGCTCCCGATACTCCGCGATACACTCGCTGTTCGTCGTGCGGCAGGATTGGAGAGGCCCTGAAGCGCAATGAAGGGCAGCGAGGTCACGTGATGTTCGAGTACCCCGACAGCTACGACGTCGTCATCGTCGGTGCCGGCCACGCGGGTTGCGAGGCGGCGCTCGCGGCGGCGCGGATGGGCGCGCGCGTGCTCGTGCTGACCGGCAGCCTCGAGATGGTGGCGCAGATGTCGTGCAACCCGGCGATCGGCGGCGTCGCGAAGGGGCACCTCGTGAAGGAGCTCGACGCGCTCGGCGGTGAGATGGCGAGCGTGATCGATCAGACCGGCATCCAGTATCGCCGGCTCAACGCGAGCAAGGGCCCGGCGGTGCGGTCGACGCGCGCGCAGGCGGACAAGCGGCGCTATCGCGACGAGATGCGGATGCGGCTCGAGCTGTGCCCGAACATCGCGCTGCGCCAGGGCGAGGTCGCGACGCTCGGGGTGATCGAGTCCGGCGAGGAAGCCGGTCGCAAGGTGATCGCGGGCGTGACGACGACGATCGGCGTGCGCTATCGCAGCCGCGCGGTGATCATGACGACCGGGACGTTCCTGCGGGGGGCGATCTTCGTCGGCGAGGCGCGCGCGGCGGGCGGCAGGGCAGGCGAGGCACCGGCGATCGGGCTCTCGCACTCGCTCGCCGACATCGGGTTTCCGCTCGCGCGGCTCAAGACCGGGACGCCGTGCCGGCTCGACCGCCGGACGATCGATGTCACGGGCCTCGAGCTCCAGCCCGGCGACGACCCACCGCCGATGTTCCGGTGGACGCGCACGCCGTCGCGGCCGCCGCTGCCCCAGGTGCCGTGCTGGATCACGTACACGAACGAACGCACGCACCAGGCGATCCGCGACAACCTGCACCGCTCGCCGCTGTACTCGAAGAACGCCGACGGCTCGAAGGAGCTCGCGGGCACGGGCCCGCGCTACTGCCCGAGCATCGAAGACAAGGTTGTCCGGTTTGCGGACAAGGACCGCCACCAGATCTTTCTCGAGCCCGAGGGGGTCGAGGTCGGGCTCGGTGGCGCCGGCGAGGTCTATCCGAACGGGATCTCGACGTCGCTGCCGTTCGAGGTCCAGCTCGCGTTCCTCCGCACCATCCCCGGGCTCGAGCGCGCCGAGATGACGCGACCGGGCTACGCGGTCGAGTACGACTTCATCGACCCGCGCGAGGTGCTGCCGACGCTCGAGACCCGGCGCGTGCGCGGGCTCTATCACGCGGGGCAGATCAACGGCACGAGCGGCTACGAGGAAGCGGCGATCCAGGGCTTCCTCGCCGGCGCGAATGCCGCGCAGGCGCTGGGCTTTGGCGACGGCACGCGCGAGCCGCTGATCCTGCGGCGCGATCAGGCGTACATGGGCGTGCTCGTCGACGATCTGACGACGCGGGGCACCCGCGAGCCGTATCGCATGCTGACCTCGCGCGCCGAGTTCCGGCTCTTGCTGCGCGAGGACAACGCCCACGATCGCCTGATGCCGATCGGCCGCCGGCTCGGGCTCGTCGACGACGCACGGTGGCGCGACTACGAGGCGTGGCAGCGCGAGCTCGCGGGAGCGTTCGAGCGCGCGCACGCGGCGTCGATCACCGGGACCGATGCGGTCAACGTGGTGCTCGCCCGCCACGCTTCGGCGCCGATCGTCAGTCGCCGCGCGTCGCTCGCCGAGCTGCTGCGCCGACCCGAGCTCGACTGGCGCGCCGTCGAGGAGATCGCCGCGGCGGGTGGGCTCGCGGCGTCGCCGGCCGGGCCTGCCGCGCTCGAGCGCGTCGAGATCGAGCTCGGCTACGAGGGCTATCTGCGGCGCCAAGAGTCCGAGGCCGCGAAGCTTTCGCGCGTCGACGCGGTGCTCGTGCCAGCGACGTTCGATTATCGCGCGATTCCCGGGCTGTCGAACGAGGTCGTCGAGAAGCTCGAGGCGATCCGGCCGCGCTCGGTCGGCCAGGCATCACGGATCAGTGGCGTGACGCCAGCCGCGATCGCGATCTTGTTGACCCATATTGGTCTCACCGCACGGAGAAAAGCTGAGGTAGGTTCCCGGCCTCCATGAAGCTTCGCGAGCTTACGGCAGGTGTCGTCCTCATCACCGGCATCGGCCTCGGTCCGGATCTCGGCGTCTCGGCCGCCCATGCAGGCGGGATCTTCTTGCCGGGATCGGGAGCGATCTCGACGTCGCGCGCCGGCGCCGCGGTCGCCTCGACCGACGATGGCGAGGCGCTCGGCATCAACCCCGCGGGGCTCACCAAGACGCGCGGCACGTCGATCACGATCTCGGCCGCGATCATCAGCTACGCGCTCGAGTTCCAGCGAACCGGCAGCTACGATCCGATCGCCGCCGAGGACCGCCCGTTCGAGGGGCAGCCCTACGCCGCGGTGAAGAACGATCCGAGCCTGCCGTTCGGGATCGGCTCGTTCCAGCCCGTTCCGGTGATCGCGCTCGTGAGTGATCTCGGTGGTCGCGTCCCAGGCCTCCACGTCGCGGTCGGGCTCTACGCGCCGAACGCGTATCCGTTTCGCGATCTGACGAACGGCTACGAGTTCAACG
>JBKJUF010000626.1:0-5817 GCA_046590445.1 Kofleriaceae bacterium | reverse complement strand
CGCCGCGTCCAGGTCCGCCGCGTCCGGCTCCCGGCTCTACGCGCGAGCCACCGCTCAGCCGTCCGGAGCCGCGCGGTGATCTCGGCGCGATGCCTTCGCTTGGACCGCCGCCCGAGGGGCGCCCGCGCCCGCAGCTCGGCCGTCCTGGCGGCACGATGCCGCCGCCGATGCAGCCGATCCCGCCTGTCGCGCCGCCTCCCGGGCCGACCCTCGCCGAGTCGCACATGGCGGCGCCGCCGATGCCACGGCCCGAGTTCCCGGCACCGATGCCAGCGCCGATGCCAGCGCCGATCAATGCGCAGATGCAGGGCGCACCGGCGCCGGTGGTGCCGCTGCAGCAGCCGAACGGCGGCAGCGAGCGCAACCACAAGCGCGCGCTCGCCGGCGCGGGCCTGAGCAAGAAGTTTATCGGCCGCGCGGTCTCGATGCCGAGCCGCCGTGGTGTCCACCTCGAGCCGCTCGATCCCAAGGTCGTCAAGATGCTCGACCTCCAGTCGAACATCCTCGAGCGTCTCCGCGCGAAGCTCGATCTCGACAAGGTTCCCGTCGAGCGGCTGCACGAGGAAGAGCTTTGGAAGCGCGCCGAGCGCGCCACGATCGATCTCGTCGAGACGCTCGAGACGTCGGGCGAGCTGCCCAAGTACATCGATCAGGACACGCTGATCAAGGAGACGCTGAACGAGGCGCTCGCGCTCGGACCGCTCGAGGATCTGCTCGCCGACGAGCGGGTCGACGAGATCGTGATCGATCGACGCGACCGCGTCGTGGTCGGCAAGGACGGCCAGCTCCGCGGCTCGGGCAAGGCGTTCTCGTCGGACGAGGTCTTCGAGCGCGTCGTCAAGCGCCTCGTGGCCGAGGCCGGCGGCGTGATCGACGAGGCCCATCCGCTCGTCGATCTGCGGATGCGCGACGGTACGCGGCTGACTGCCGCGGTCACGCCCGTGGCTTCGCGCGGCGCCTGCCTCGTGTTGAAGAAGGCGCCGGCGCAGATGGCGCAGCTCGCCGAGCTCGTCGGCCAGAACACGCTGTCCTCGGGGATGGCGGACTTCCTCACGACCTGCGTGACCGCGCGTCGCAACATCCTGGTGTGCGGCGGCCCGGGCTCTGGCAAGACGAACCTCGTCGCCGCGCTCGCGGCCGCATCACCCGCAGGCGAGCGCGTGATCTCGATCGAGGAGATCTCCGAGCTCGCGATCCCGCGTGACGAGTGGATCCAGCTCGAGACCCGCGCGGGCAACGGCCGGAGCGCGTCGATCGACATGGCGCACCTGCTCGAGACCGCGCTGCGGCTCACGCCGGATCGGCTCGTGGTCGGCGACGTGCGTGGCCGCGAGGCCCTGCCGCTCGTCAGCGCGCTGTGCACGTCGGTCGATGGCGCGATCGTCGCGATGGCAGGTGACGGCGCCGGTGCAGCGCTCGGCCGGTTGATGACGCTCGCGCGCGTCGGGATGCCGGTGTCAAACGATGCCGCCTTGCGCGAGCTCGTCGCGCAGGCCTTCGAGATCGTGCTGCACGTCGCGCGGTGGACCGATGGCACGATGCGCGTGATGGCGATCGAGGAGGTCACGGGTTGTACCGAGACCACGTTCGAGACCCACGCGCTGTTCCAGTTCCGCGACGGCACGTTCGTCGCGACCGGGACCGTGCCGCGGTTCTACGCGGAGCTCGAGGCGCGCGGGATTCCCGCCGATCAGGCTGTCTTCAGATAGCCGGCGATAGCCGGCGATAGCTGCTGCGCTTTAGGTGCGCGGCACGCTGTCGGCGCGGCGTGCGAGCTCGAGGACCTCGAGATCGCGGGGCCACACCGCGCGCAGCAGCTCGATGAGGCCCTTCGCGCTCGTGGTGTCACCGGCCTCCAGCGATGCGCGTGCGCCCGCGAGCTGCGCCTGCTTGAGGCCCGGTCCGAGCAACGACGCCTTGGTCGCTGCTTGTGCACGCAGCACGTCATCGGCCATCCGCACCGCGAGCCGCGCGAGCTGCGCCCAGAAGTAGCCGGCCTGCGGGTGCTGGGCGCCCTCGGCAGTCTCGGCGGCCATCCGTACCTCATCGAGTGCGCCGCTGACCTCGCCGAGCTGCTCGGAGATCCGCGCGAGATCGAGCCAAGCCCACGCGAACGCGGGATCGTCGGCGACGACCTGTTCCATCTGATCGCGTGCGTCCTCGGCGGCGCCTTGTTCGAGCAGCTCGTGTGCGAGCCGCCAGCGCACGCCCGGCGCGCCAGGATCGCGCTTGAGGTGCGCGCGCAGCTGACGTTCGTGGACGACAGACTCGACCTCGCCGTCATCGTCGAACACGCCGTCGGAGAACTCGCCATCGCCGTCGTAGAGCAGGGCGGTCGCATCGATCACACCGGCAAGCCAGCGATCGAGCCGCGTGCCCTCGCAGATGTCGTCGTCGAGCGATTCGTCGCTCCGCCAGATCCGGCCCCGGTGATCGAGCGCGAGCTCGTCACCGTCGACGGTGGCGAACTTCCAGCGGCCGGGCGTCTCCATCGTGACCTGCGACGACGGCACGATCTCGACCGTGTCGTGATACAGCCGCCCGCCATCGCATCGCGCGTAGAGCTCGATCAACGGCTCTGGCAGGCCCTTTGGCAGCTCGAGCACGGGCGTCTCGAGATCGTGCAACCCGGCCGGTGCCTCGTCGAGCTGCTCGAAGATCCGATCGAGGCCACCTTGCGCATCGTCCTCGCGGCGCTTCTTCGCCATCGTCGCCGCCTCGTTGCCTAGCGAGCGAGCGGCATCGCGCCGACCGCGACGATCGGCTCACCCGCCGCATCGACGCCGCGAAACACCGCGACGATCCGGGTGCCGGCAGTGGGCGTCGAGCCGCGCGCCAGCTCGGCCGCGCCGGCAGTGATCTGCGTCGCGGACAGTCGCGTGCGCACGCCGCGGCCATCCTCGACGAGCAGTTCGACCGTGCCGGCGCCGAGCCCGGTGCCGGTCACCACGATCTCCCCGGTGACCGCGATCGCGAGCTCGCCGCGCAGCAGGTACTCGAGCAGGCCGGTCTCGTACGCGGCGACCTCGGGCAGGATCGCGGTGACCTGCTCGAGCACGCACTCGTCGTCGAACGAGAACGCGAGGACACCGTGGTCGACGTGATAGCGCGCGAGACAGACGCCGGCGTTGTTGCGGAGCAGCGTGCCCTCGTCGCGGCTCGCCGCCATCAGATTGAGCCGCGCCGGCAGCGTCGGGGCGGGGCGCCGCAGTGCGGGCTTCGAGTCGTCGCCGATCCGGCTGTGCTTCGGCAGCGTGTTCGACGAGAAGTACGAGCGCGCGATCTGATCGGCGAGGCCGTGGCCGTCGCGTGAGCTGAAGAAGTCGCGGAGTCGCGTGCGCGTCACGAGGCGTGACGGTGCGGGTACGCCGAGCCGACCATACGCGAGCGCTGCGATCCGCGCGAAGCGCGAACCGAGATCGTCGGGTCCGCCGCCGAGTGGCTCGAGGTGCGCGGCCGCGTCGCTCCGCACCCGCGAGGGGACGCCCAGATCGCCGAGCGTGTGGAGGATCGCACCCGCCGCGACGAGCGCCGCGGCCATGTGACGCGAGCGTTCACCCGGCGTCGATGCGGTGACCGCCTTGGTGTACTGCGAGAGGAAGCTCTCGAGGTTGAACGGGTTGTCCTTGTGCGTGACCCAGTCGGGTGCCGGCACGCCACGTTCCGGCAACGACGCACGTCCCATCGCCTCGCGGACCCTGTCGGTCAGCCCGGCGATCACGCCCCGATCGGGCTCCGACCAGCCGCGCCCGGTGCTCGGATCGAAGAAGTGGTTCGCACCGTGTTGCGCCGGCACGTCGGCGAGTGCGGCACCCGCCGCAAGCCAGCCGAGCGCGACCTGACGACCCCGCGCGTCGGGCACGGCACCGTGGGTCGGCGACAGCAGCTTGAGGGCCGCGATCAACTTCGGCGCATCCGCCGGCGGGATCGTGAGCGGCTCGAACAACCCGCCCCCGAAGCCGAGCGTGACGAGGCGCTTGTGCAAGCGCGACGCGAGCGCCGCCTGCTCGGCGAGCCCGGCGTGCGTGGTCTCCGGCTCCCACGCGCGGACGTGCGAGGGCATCAACGTCGGGACGGCGAACGCCGCGGTGACGAGCGCGGCCACGAGGCGCGGATGGTGCGGGTTCACTTGCCACCTCCGAGCGACATCGGGACCATCTGCTTGAGCCGGTCGTAGACGATCTTCGCGAGCGCGGTGGCGTCATCGATCGACGCGCATTGGTTCGAGCCGCACGTAATCAAAATGACAACGCCACGTGGCGCGTCGAGCAGGCCGACACCGCGGATGTCACCTTCGTTCGCGATGAACGATCGACTCGCGATCTCGTCCTTCTCGGTGATGCCCGGTAGCGACGTCGTCAGCTCCTCGTAGCGCTCCTGCGCGGCGCCGGGATCGAGGCGCCACATCCGGATCGCGATGTCCCAGGTCTCGGGACGGCCGAGTGCCTTGAAGTGCTGCGACGAGTACGTCGAGGTGTCGGGTTCGTCGGAGAGCGGGCCGGTCTCGAAACCGCCGTCGTACTTCGTGCGGGCCTTGATGTCGGTCTCGGTCAACAGCTGAGCTGCGACGATGTACTGGCCGTCGCCGCGGCCGGCGCGGAGATCATCGCCAGCCGGACGCGTACCGTCGAGCTCGGCGCTCGCATCGGCGAGCTCCCACTGGGTGAGCGCGGCGACCGCGGTGCCGCTCCCCACGAAGCGAAGGTGACGCGAATGCGAGAGATCGGCACGCCAGCGCTCGAGCATCACCTGGTTGCCGTGTTGCGCGTAGTCCATGCGCGGTCCGAGGTCGCTGAACCGCCGATCGCTGCGATATGCGATGAAGCCGCGCTTGTAGACGAGGAGCGTGAATTCGGTGACCCGCACGCCGCGCGGCACCTTGCCGACCGATGGGACCCGGTAGTTGCCTGCGGCATCCGTCGAACCGACGAACTCGCGCGCGCCGGCGGGCTCGGGCAGGCCGGCACCACGCTCGAACGTCCAGGCGCCGTAGACCAGCGCGCCCGCGACTGGGGCGTGCGTCGTCGCGTCGACGACCCGTCCCGTGAACGGACCCTGGAGCGAGCCGGCGTTCGGTGCGTCTGGCCGCACGCGAAACGGGGCGGTCCGGACGGACGACGCGACGCATGCCGGCGCGATCGCCAGCAGCAACGAAAACACGAACCATCGAGCCAATTTGTCGACCACGGAGCCGGGCGGTCTTAGCAAGATGGGGCGCGCGTTGCAAACCGGGTCGCGGCCATTCCCGAGACCGGGTGTTGTTGAGACACTCGGGCCCGGTTCAACGTCAGGGGTCAGATGCGCTGTTCGATGTGTGGCCACGAAAGCCCGCCTGGGTCCTCGTTCTGCCTGAACTGTGGCAGCTCGATGGCACCCGCCTTCGCGCAGACTTCACCGCCCGCCGCCGGGTTGCCCAACATCTGTAACGTCTGTCGTGGCGAGAACCCGCCGGGGATGAAGTTCTGCCGCAACTGCGGCAGCGCGATCAATGCTCCCGGCGCGATGCCGCCGATGGCGCCGGGCATGATGCCGCCGCCAGGGCCGATCGCGTCACCGCCCGGCATGGGCGGCGGCATGGGGGTTCCACCGCCGTACGGTACGCCGCAAAGCCCCCCGGGATCACCGTATGGACCACCGCCGGGAGGGTCGCCACAAGGGCCGCCCGGAGGGCCGCCTGGAGGGTCGCCACAAGGGCCGCCTGGAGGGCCGCATGGATCCCCACACGGATCGCCGATGATGATGCCGCCCGGTCCGCTCGCGTCGCTCCCGGGGGGACCGTTCGGCGGTGGGAGACCGCACAGCGATCCGATGCTCGCG
>JBKJUF010000518.1:0-14397 GCA_046590445.1 Kofleriaceae bacterium | reverse complement strand
GGATGAGGCCGAGCTTCTCGCCGATGTGCAGCACGAGTGGCAGTTCATGTGGTTGACCGATCCGCCGCTGTTCGAGGTCGACGACGCGACCGGCGAGATCGCCGCGGCCCATCATCCGTTCACGTCACCGCGCACCGCGGACGAGCCGCTGCTCGACGAGTCACCGGCGAAGGTGCTCGCGCGCGCGTATGACCTCGTGCTGAACGGGGTCGAGGTAGGTGGCGGGTCGATCCGTATCCATCGCAGCGATCTGCAGGCGCGCGCGTTCAAGGCGCTGCGGATCAGCGAGGACGATCAGCGCGCGAAGTTCGGGTTCCTGCTCGACGCGTTCAAGTACGGTCCGCCGCCACACGGCGGTATCGCGTTCGGCCTCGACCGGCTCGCGATGCTGATGACCGGCGCCGAGTTCATGCGCGACGTGATCGCGTTCCCGAAGACGCAGCGCGGTTCCGATCTCATGACCGAGTGCCCGACGCCGGTCTCGAAGAAGCAGCTCGAAGAGCTGTTCATCCAGGTCCGTCCGGACCTGCCGACGAAGTAGCGGCTAGCGGCTCGGTCGTGTGGAACGCGGCGAAGTCGAGGTAGCGCACGCCGGTTTCCGGGTCCTTGTGGATCACGTCGGCGAATCGCACGCCGAACAGGATGTCCTCGACGTTGTAAGCCCATCGCGTGTGCACGGTTGCGGCGAGTTGGTCGTCGATGCCCTGGAACGTGACGATCACGTTCGCGTTACTGTCGCGCAGGCTGTCGGCGGTCGCGCCGTGGAGCGGGCTCGTCAGGTCGATCGGGTGATACGCGATCCACGACAGGTTGAAGATCGGCGAGTTATTGCGCCGCAGCGCGAGGTCGTGGATGCGGCGGATCTTCTCGCCCGTGCGCAGGACCTCGTCTCGGCTCAGGTAGACGTGGGCGGTCGCCTCGACGATCGCGGTGTCGCGCGCGTTCGCCATGCGGAACATCAACGTGGGCCGGCCGTCGTGGTCGCCGATGATCGCGACATTCGAGAAGATCACGCGTGCGGAGGGCGTGGCGAACCGCGAGAACACGACGCCGGTCACCACGGCGGTCAGCGCGATCCCGACGAAGCTCTCGATCGTGACGACCACGTTCGCGAACACGCCGTCGGGGGCGAGGTAGCCGTAACCGATCGTCGCGAGCGTCTGCACGCTGAACCACACGTAATCGAAAACACCGTCCGAGTTCGTGACCTTCGCGTCTCCGATCCAGTAGATCACGGCGAACACCAGGTTCACGACGACGAAGAGCGTCGCGAACAACAGCGTCACCCGCGTCCACGAGGCGGTGCGGATGAAGTGATAGGCATCGGTCTGCAACGTCGAGCCGAGGGCACGCGGCAACCCGCGACGCTCGATCAGCAGGCGACCGCGCGCATCGAAGAACGGCTGGACGGCAGGAGATTTCGACGAGGCCACCGCGTGCAGCTTACTTCAGGCGGCCCACACCGGCGTGATCTCGACGCGGATCGGCGTGCCGCGGCGGATCACACGGAGCGTGACGGGCGTGCCCGCCGTCCACGTGCGCAACGCGCGGTGTAGCTCGTCGACACCGTCGGTGGGGAGCTCGCCGAACCGCACGATCAGATCGCCGTCCCGCAGGCCGGCGCCGGCGGCAGGGCTTCCGGGCTCGACGCTCTGGACCTCGACGGCCGCGGCCGCGAGGCCGTGGTGGTACGCGAGCCGGCGATCGAGCGGTCGCCGCATCGCGCCGACACCGAGCCACGCGCGACGCACGCGACCATGCTGCAGCAGCTGGCCGAGGACCCACGCCGCGGTCTCGACCGCGATCGCGAAGCCGATGCCCTGCGACTGCGCGATGATCGCGGTGTTGACGCCGAGCACGCGGCCGCTGCCGTCGAGCAATGGTCCACCGGAGTTACCGGGGTTGAGGGGCGCGGTGTGCTGGATGATGCCGTCGATCAGGCGGCCACTGCGGCCACGCAGGCTGCGGCCGAGCGCGGAGACCACGCCGGTCGAAACGGTCGACTCGAAGCCAAGGGGGTTACCGATCGCGACCGCGAGCTGGCCGACGCGCGGCGCGAGCGCGCCGTCGATCGGCAGGTACGGGATGGGCTGGCTCGTCGGTGCGAGCGCCGCCGGATCGACGTAAATCACCGCGAGGTCGGTCGCCGGATCATCGCCCATTACCTGCGCCTCGGCGGTCTCCCCTGACGGCGCGCGCACCCGGATCCGGCGCGATGTCGAGACGACGTGGCTGTTCGTCAGCACGTAACCATCGGGGGTCACCACGAAGCCCGAGCCGGCGGCGCCGCCGCCGCGCGAGCCGCGCTTCGCCGCGAGCTCGAGGCTGACGACCGCAGGCCCGGCGCGATCGACCACGCCGATCACGGCCCGCGAGTAGGCGTCGAGCAGCGTGACGTCGTCGAGATTCGCGGCGGGCGCCGCGCCGGCCGTGGCAGGCTCCGCGGTCAGGCCAGGTGGCTCCGCGCGTGCCGGCGCCATCGCGATCAAGGCTTGCTCCCGAGCGTCACCGCGAGCTCGAGCCGTGCGCCGCCACGGAGCACCACGAGGGTCACGGCTGCGCCGGGGCGATCACCGAGCGCGCTGCGCAGGCTGTCAGGCCCGGTGATCGCGGTGCCCTCGACCTCGACGAGGATGTCGCCGATCTGCACGCCGGCCGTTGCTGCCGGCCCTGCGTCTTCCAGGCTCGCGACGAGCGCGCCTCGATCGCGCCCGGCTGCGAGCTGCGCGAGCTGCGCCGGCAGCTGCGCGGGGTACGCGCCGACGCCGAGGTAGCCGCGGCGGATCCCGCCGTGCGCCGCGAGCTCGTCGACGACGCGGCGGAGTGTGATGACCGGGATAGCGAGATCCGAGCCGCGCAGCAAGGTGCGCGTGTTCATGCCGATCACCGCGCCATCGGCATCGATCAGCGGACCACCCGCAAAGCCGCGCGGGATCTGGCGATCGCTCTCGACGTAGCGGTCGAGGCGGCCGCCCCACGCGGTGCGGACCTCGGGGCCGAGCACGCCGATCGCGCGGAGCGAGGCCCGCGCGCTGCGCCCCGGGCGGCCGATCGCGAGGGCGAGGTTACCGACCGCGAGGCCATCGAGCTCGCGGAGCTTTGCGGGGGCGAGCGCGGCGCCGGCGACCCGGAGCAGCGCGACATCGGTCCCGGCATCGCGACCTATCACCTCGGCATCACGCCGATCGAGATCGCCGTCCGCGGTCGCGATCCCGACCGTGGTCAGGTCGGGCGTGTGGAAGCTCGACGTGATCACGAGATCGGCGGTCGCGCCGGGCCACGCGATCCCGGTGCCGCCCGAGCGACCGCGATCGACGTGGACGACCGCGGGTGCCGCTGCCGCGACGGCGGCCGCGAGGGCTTGATCGAGCGAATGAAAGACATCGAGTGCTGGTTGCGCCATTGGAATTCTCCTTCTCGAAATTCATCGTGGCGCGCATCGCGGACGGCGAACATCGGCCAATCAGCGAGGTTCTCGACGGAAATCGGTCAGGTACCCGGGCATGTGTCGGGACGCTGTACAGCGCCCTGCCCATCCAGCCAGGGTTGACCTGGAGGTCCGGCGTGCTCACCTTGCACTCTCACGTTCGCGTCAGCTTTGACCTCCGACCGCCAGACGCTGAGATAGGCGCTGAGACAGACCATGACCCGCAATCCAAATCTTCCGTCGATCATCGCCGTCACCGACCCCATCAAGGTCTCGCTGCTCACCGACGATCCGCTGCTGCGTGCCGGGCTCTCGAGCCTGCTCGCGCAGGTCGGCTCGATCGACGTGGTCGACAAGGATGGCGCCGAGGTCGCGCTCTGGGACGCCGGCATCGATGCGAGCAAGGCGCTCGCGCGGTTCGCCGAGCTCCGCGCGATGACCGTCCCGGTGGTCGCCGTCGTCGGTGATGCGTCGCACGTGGGCCCTGCCCTCGCGGCCGGTGCACGCGGGGTCGTGTTGCGCGATCAGGTCGGGCCCGGCATCCATGCCGCGCTCGCCGCGGTGCGCAGTGGCCTCACCGTGATGGACACCGCGCTCGCAGCGAGCCTGGTGCCGAGCCAGCCGACGCGGATACACGAGGCCTCGACGAAGGGCCGAGGGGCGCTGACCGAGCGCGAGCGCCAGGTCGTGCAGCTGCTCTCCGAGGGGCTGTCGAATAAGCTGATCGCGGATCGCCTCGGCATCAGCGATCACACCGCGAAGTTCCACGTCAACGGCGTGATGATGAAGCTCGGCTCGTCGACGCGGACCGAGGCGGTCGTCGAGGCGATGCGGCGCGGCCTCGTCCGGCTGTAGCCCGCCGTCCCGGCGCGCGGGTGGCGCCCGGCAACCAACCGTAGCGATCGAGCGCGATCATCCCGCGGTCGGTGATCGCGACTCCCTCGCGCTCGAGCAACTGGCGCTGGATTGCCGCACCGACCGGATCGTGGATCGCGATGCGGCCGCGCGCGGGCCCGGCCTTGCCGATCACCCGCTGCCACGGCAGCTGATCCGCTGGCTTCGACACCTTGAGCGCCGAGGCCGCGATCCGCGCACCACCCGGGATCCCGGCGAGCTCGGCGATCTGGCCGTAGGTGGCAACCCGCGCCTTCGGGATCCGACGGATCACCGTGTAGATCGCGCGATAGAGCAGCTGCAGGTGCTCACTCTCGGTGGACGCCATCTTCGAGCGCACGCTATCACCGCTCCATGAAGATCCAGGTCCTCTACTTCGCGGTGTTCCGGGAGCGGATCGGTCGCGACGACGAGGAGCTCGAGCTCGCCGCGGGCGCGACGGTGCGTGATGCGATCGACGCGCTCGCGAGCCGACACGCTGCGATCGGCGTGCTGCGCGGCAAGTTTCGCTGCGCCGTGAACCAGGACTTCACCAACGACGATCGTGTGCTCGATGACGGCGACGAGCTCGCGCTGATCCCGCCTGTCGCTGGCGGTGCCGGGGATCCGATCGCCGTGCCAGCCGCGCGTCACGTCCAGCTGCTCGCGACGCCGCTCTCGCTCGATCGGTGCGTCGCGGCCGTCGGTGGTCCCGGCATGGGCGGCGTCGTCACGTTCACCGGCATGGTGCGACGGCACAGCCGCGGCGTCGTCGTCGATCACCTCGAGTACGAGGCGTACGGCACGATGGCGGTGCGCGAGATGTTGCGGCTCTGCGACGAGATCGAGGCCGAGGTCGTCGGCGCGCGGGTCGCGGTCGAGCACCGGATTGGCCGGCTCGCGATCGGCGATACCGCCGTCGTGATCGCGGTGGCCGCGCCGCATCGTGGCGAGGCCTTCACCGCATGTCGCGCCATGATCGACCGGCTCAAGGATCGGGTGCCGATCTGGAAGAAGGAGGTCGGCGAGGACGGCGCCGAGTGGGTCGGGCTTGGGCCCTAGCGATCCCGCGCCCCGCGTTTCCGTCAGACGACAGCTGGGCGGCTGCGCGCGTCGTGCACGGCGCCCGCTACGGCTACTGCCGCCGCCCGGAGGCGCACGAGCGCGTGGCGAAGCTCGGCACGGTGAACGCGGTCGCAACCGAGAAAGCCGCGGCGCCCCAAAGCGTTACGCCGCGCCGGGCGGGAGGATGTGGAGCGCCACGACCTCTCCACGCTCGTCGAGCAGCCAGGTCGCGCGCGCCACTCCGTCTCCGGCAACGAGCGTGGCGAATCCCGTCGCCACGCCGTGCTGGGTCTCGAGCTCGAAGGCACCCATCGGCGCCTCGGAGAGGCGGGCGACCAAGCGGTCTCCGTTCGTCGAGGTCCTGAGCCGCTGCGCCGTGGCTTCCGACACGACGGCGATGGCGGCGGTGTCGATCCTCACGTCGCCGCCAGCTTCCGCGGTCGCCGCGGCCCGCTTCCGCGTCTTGGCGCGTCGCAGCAGGAGCGCGCGTGCACGACCGTTCGATCCCGGAAGCCAGAATACGTGGTACATGTCGCGAGGAGCGGCACGCTCGAGCGGCCTCGCCGCCTGAAGTCCCGCGGGATCCGCCACCACGATCGCGGGCCGCTCGTCGGGGCCGAATACGCCGATGGCCGCGTTCGCGTCCTTCCACTCCTTGCCCTCCTGCAGCCGGACGTAATCGGCGAGCACGGCCGCCGCTTCCGGCGAAGGCAAGGCCGGCGCCCCGCGCGCCGGAACGTTTCCGCGCAGCGCGACGTGGTGGGCGAGGTGCACCGGGTTTGTTGGTGGCTCGAGCATTTGCACCGCCGCTGGTTTCGCGAGTCTCCCCGGCTGACGGCCGCCGGCCGCCTCCCACGACAGTCGCTTCCGGAACGGATCGCAGCCGCTGCGTCCCACGATCTTCAACTCGGCTCCCACGCGTGCGATGTGGAGGCGGTCGCCGTAGACTCCGCGCCCGAACGCGCTGCCGATATGCGCGAGGAACATCGGCTCGCCGCCGACCAGGTGTTGCACGACCGAAAACAGCTGGGGCTTCACCAGGGTTTCGTTCGTCCGATACGCCTCCTTCACCAGCATCGTTCCTCCCGGCACCGCAGCACGGCCGAAGGGCAATCCGTGAACGTTGTCGGGCGTGACGTGAAGAAAGGACCGCGCGTGCGCTTCCAGCTCGCGGTAGCGGTCATCGCTGGCCTCGAGCAGCGTCGCCTTCTGCGCCGCGAGCTCCGCGTCCAGATATGCACGCACCAGCGCTACCGCTTGGTCGAGCTGGTTTTCCTCGACGGCCTTCGCGGGCTTCGGCGCACGCTTGGGCTTCGGCACGACCGGGATCGCCGCGACGTTCATCGCGCGCAAGCCGGCAGCGCCACAGGCGAGGAGCAGAAACATTCCTTGATCGGACATGACCGACGACGCGCCGACGATCGATTCGCCGTCCATCATCGCGCCGAGGTATGCCGCGCGCACCTCGGCGGTGCTCCTGAACACGCTGACGTGCCGCGACCGCCCGACCGCGGCGTAGTCGCGTTCGGAGAGCGAGACGAACTGGATCACCGGACCGCCCTCGACGGCGCCCGCTGATCGAACCGCCGGCGAGTACCGTTTCGTCTTCAGGTCGAGGAACCGCATTTGACCGTCGTCGGTCGCGACTGCCAAGATCTTTGCCCCGACGAAGCGCAGCGCGAGCGGCGTCCCGGAACCGTCGGGCGGAATGCGGCTGCGGACCGTGAGGTCGAGCGGGTCGCGGAGCTCGATTGCCCCGTCCCCACGACCGACGGCGATCGCGGTGGACCCTGGCGCGATGGCGACTGCGGTGAAATGCTCGGTCTCCGACACGCCTTCCGTGATGGTGTGCGGCTGCTGCGCGAGCAGCGAGAGCCGGTGGCCGCAGGCAAGGATGCCGATCGTGTCGTTGCCCGTCAGGGCGCTTCGCCGGCCGGCGACGTCGCCGAGCGTCGCCATCGGCACCACGCTGAGCCCGTCCGGTTCGAACCGGAGAACCGCCGTCCGCGTCGGGAACGACACCAACGCGAGGTCCCGCCCGATCCCACACAACCCGGTGAGCTGGGCCGCCGGAGCGTCAGACGCCGGCGCGAGCGAAATCACCGGCTGGCCGAGAATCCCGCCGCGCACGATCGCGCCGAGGCCGCTCGCGACCCAGTCCCCGGTGCCCGGCAAGCCGGTGACCAGCTCCGCGTGCGCAGTGCTGACGACGAGAAGCCGCGGCGAGACCGTTGCCGGTACTGGCGGCGCGGCCGTCGCCGGCAACTGCGGCGAGGCCGTCAAGCCGGCTGCCTCGGCCTTCACGCGCGCGGCATCTTCATTCCTCTCGAGGGTCACCTCGAGCGTCCGGCTGTGCGAGATCCCGTTCTCCAGCAGCCTTTCCCGGAGGACAACACAGACCGGACCCACGTGACGGGTGCGGCACCAGTCGGTGCCGCGCTCGGCCGGCACGCTGACTTCGCGCACCGGCGAGACGCCCGCCAGCGTGGAGAGGTACTCCGGCAACTCCTCCGCCACCCGGGGCCCTGCAAAACTCCGGATCACCCCCGCGCGCGCCTGATCGAGCAACGCGGGCTCGGCGCGCGCCACGGCGTCGAGGAATGCTTCGAGCAGCGGGAAGTACAGGCGCACCGCCGGCTTCTCCATCAGCGTCGACCGCGGCACCTCCGGCGTTCGCACCTCGCTCCCCAGTCGGCGCTGGAGATGACGGGTCGCGGCCGCGTAGCGCTCGGACAGGCGGACACTCGCCATCGCCCAGGGGAGCCATGCCGACGGTGCGCCGAATCCCCTCGCGACGACGTCGAATTGCCGGTCTGCCACGGCGAGGTCGTCGTACTCGAGAAAGATCAGCCTGCCCCACTCCGTCCCCGCCTGGCTGGCGGCGATCGGCGCGGTCGCGAACACGGTGACCTTTGCGGCCTCGTCGCCGCTCGTCACCCACTGCTCGAGCGCGCGGGCCGCGCCTTCGTTCTTCAGGGCCCGCTGCAGGATCCCCAGCTCGAGCTGCGCGGATTTCTCCAGCGACATACGTGGTCTCTCTTACTCAGCGGCCGCCCTCGCCCGGCGGCGTCGGCGGTTGCGGCGGTGGCTCGCCGGCGGCCGGTACACCCGGTGGTGGCGGGCTCGCAGAGCCCGCCGAGCCGATGTGACCCGAGCCTTCGCCCTCGGGACCTGGCGTCGGCACGGTCACGGCGGCGTCGGCGCCGGCGTCGATCGCGACCGGCGGCGGCGGGTTGAACGTCGGCGTCGTGATGCCGCTCTCGCCGGGAGGCCGAACGTCGGACTCTGGCTGGATCGTCAGGTTCGGGCGCGACGACGGTTTTCCGGGCGCGTCGTCATCGGTCGGCAGGCCGGGTCCGCAGATCTGACCGAGCCGCTTCATCTCCTTCACCTTGCCGTCGAGCTTGATGTGATAGAGGTTGTCCGGCCCGAGCGGCGCGCCGGTCGTCGAGATCGCGGCGAACGTCTTGGCCTCGCGCTTGAGCAGCGCCTGGCTCCCGGTGAAGCGCAGGCAGCCGGTTGCCATCGACTCGTTGATGTCCTGCGCGAGCGTCATCGCGAACTGCACGTGGAGCTCGCCATCGTCGGACTTGCTCTCGAAGCGCTTCACGGTGAGCTGGCCCTTGCCGATGTCGATCTTCGCGAGCAGCGAGGTGATGTTGACCTTGCCGAACTCGATGCCATCGGCGGCGAACGCCTGGTTGCGGTTGTTCTTGAGCTTCGGCTTGAGCTTGGTCTTGCCGTCGCCGAACGTGCAGCCCGCGGCGCACTCGAACGTCGCGCCGCCCACGGCCTTCTGCCAGTTCGGTCCGGCCCTGCCCGACTTGAGCTTCTGGTTCGGCAGGTCGAGATCGAATTCGAAGTCGATCTTGCCCGACATCGGCAACCCGATGGCCTCGCGCATCGGCAGCCGCTCCGACGGCAGGTTGTCACCGTCGAGGTGGATCTGGGTCTCGCCCTTGGACAGCGAGATGTTGCCGGTGATGTGGCCGGAGCCGATCTTGGCATCGATGTCGATCGACGCGACGCCACGGATCAGTGCGAACAGCCCGACGTCGACCTCGAGCCGCTCGATGTAGAACGTCGTCGCGATGTCCTCGGGGTTCTTCGGCCGCGTGCGCAGGGTCAGCGCGTTGAGGTACATCCGGCCGGGCATCAGGCCGCGCTCGACCTCGCCGATCTCGACCTCGTACTTCGCCGACATGACCTCGACGATCTTGTCCTTGACCCGGTGAAACGGAAACGTCCACTGCAGCGCGAAGACGAACGTGACGAGCCCGAGCACGATGAACCCGATGATCCGCAGCGCCTTGCGAGCGCGCGGGCCAAGCTGTGGGGGACGGAAGCGCGCCATCGCTAGCCGCCCTGCTTCGGAGCTGCGGAGCCCGTGCCTTCGGATTTCTCCGCATCGTTGCTGACGGGCTCCTTGGAGTACGTCGAGACCTCGAGCTTGGCGTCCACGAGCTTCTTGTCCTTGAAGTCACGCTTGATGTCGAGGTTCGTCACCGCGACCACCTTCGACGCGGTCTCGACCTCCTGGAGGAACGCCTTGACCTTCTCGAGCTCGAGATCGTCGAGCGAGATCGAGACCGAGCTGGTGACGAAGCCGTTGCGGGTGACCGGGTTGCGCGGCGTGATCGTGCCCTTGATCGGAAACCCTGCCTTGTTTGCGGCGTTGCGGAGGTAGGTATCGAGCGACAGCGGCTGATCGCCCATCGTCGCGACGACGTCGTCGGTTGGCTGCAGCGGGCCCCGCGCGCGCAGATCAGTCAGCACGACGAGCGCGCGGCGCATCTTCGTGTTGCTCCGCTCGATCTGGTCGAGCCCGTCCTTGATCTGGAGGCCAAGCCAGATCGCGATCGTGATCGGGGCGGCGATCGCGCCGATCATCACGAGCCTGCGCTCGCGTGGCGAGATGCGGTCCCAGAAGTCTCGTGCTCGGTCGGATGCAGACATGACTACCTCACATGCACTGTGAAGGAATGGTGAGCTTGAACTTCAACGTGTTGTTCTCACCCGACGACGTCGGTCCACGCTGCACGTCCTTGAAGCACTTGATCGTCTTGAGCTCGGCGACGAGGAGGTCGAGCTCCTCGGGGGTCTTCACGCTGCCGTCGATATCGACCTTGAGATCGGTGATATCGAGCCGATCGATGTCGAGCGTGATCTTCTCCTTCGGCGGCACCTTGCTCGAGAGCTCGAGCAGGATGTCGTAGGCCGACAGCTTCGGCAGCGGCGAGGCTGCCGCGATGGCGCCGCCCGCGGTCGTGCTGAGGATCGCATCAGCGCTCTTGGCCTCGCCGTTGAAGTGCGCGGCGCTCTCGTCGACGAGCCGCTTCGCGAGGACCTTCTCGGCCTTGCGCATGCGATAGAGATCCGCGTACGCGCTGACCGCGGCGAACGCGGCGATCGCGAGCACGGCGCCGCCGATCGGCACCGCCTTGGCGCGCAGGAACGACAGGTCCATCTTCGCGGATAGCGAGCCCGATCGCAGATCGAACTGCGGGCGACCCCCGGCGGCGTCGTAGGCCATGCCGACCGTCATCGCGCTGCTGTCGAGCGGCAACGTCCCGGCATCGGGGCCGAGCCGCGGGCCGGCGAGCGCGGTGCAGTCATCGGCGGTGAGCTGCCACGCCGGGATCCCGAGCTGCTCGGTGAGGAACGACGCCATGCCGCGCAATCGCGACCCGCCGCCGACGACGAGCGCCGAGATCGCGGTGAACCCGGTGCGGGCGCGGCACGCCGCGAGCGTCTGCCGCAGATCGCGCGCGAACGGCTGGAGCTCGGCGATCAGGACCTGGTGGATCTTCGCCCACTGCTCGGACGGTGCCGGCTCGGTGGTCGACGCGACGAACCCGTCGCTGTGCTTCGCGCGCTCGGCGTCCTCGAACGGCAGCTTCCAGTGCCGCGCGATCGCCTCGGTCACCTGCTTGCCGGCGCGACCGATGCTGCGGCTGAACACCGCCTTGCCGTGCGCGACGACGACGAGATCCGTGCGGTCGTGACCGATATCGAGCACCGCGACCGCACCGTCGGTACGCGCTTGCATCAGCGACGGCGTCCGCTCGACGAGCCGCACCGCGGCACCACCGCAGGCGAGCACGCCACGCGGGTCATAGCCGGCAGCCCTGCCGATCTCGATCATCTGCTCCGCGCGATCGCGACGCATCGCGTAGCTCAGCACTCGCATGCCCTCGGGCGGTGGTGCGACCCGGCCGCGCGCGCCATCGGCCGACACCGGGCCCGCGGCCGGCGCGAGCGGCAGCGGCTCGAACGTGTAGACCATGTCCTCGAGATCGACCGGGACGACGCCCTCGAGCTCGCCGCCGACGGCCTTCTCGAGCTCGGCGCGGCGCAGGTTCTTGAACGGAAACTCGATGACCTGGGTGAACACCTGGTCGCCGAACACGCCGATGTAGCCGGTCTCGTTCCGGAGCCGCAGCTCGTCGATCAGGCCGGCGAGCACGCCGCGCGCACGCTGCTCTGCCGGCTCTTCACCGGGCGGCACGAGCCGCTCGACGACGTGGAGCAGCGTGGCCCCGCGGATACCTGGGCTGGCGATCACCAGCTTCACGCTCCACGCGCCGAGATCGACCGCGAACATTCGAGTCGCCATGTCAGTCTTCCCTCAGGAAGACCCACGCGCCCTTCGGCGCGGGAGGCTTCCGGACATTCTGGATGACCACCTTGGTGTCCCAGATTCCCGTGATCGTGCTGCGGATCGCCGGAAACACCGGCGAGCCGTCCGCGTTCTGCTGCTTGCGCTCGATCTCGCCCCACGCCTGCACGCGATAGGTACGGCGCGGACCCACGGTCGCAATCTGCTTCAGCTTCGTCAAGTCGAGCTCGAGCTTGAGGTTCTCGGTCCCCGCGAGCCCGCCCTGGCTGACCGCGTTGTTCGCGGCGCTGCCCTGCAGGCTCTGCTGGCCGGCGAGCGCGCCGACCGAGGCGTTGGGGTCCTTCACGAAGTCGACGAAGTCCTCGAGCTTCCTGAACTGCATGCCGAACTGCTTCGCCTTGGCGACCAGCGCCGCGAGCGCGAACAGCTTCTTCGGATCCTGGAGCACCGGATCGTTCTGGTTCTTCGCCGACAGGTAGAGGATCGCGGCGATCAGCTGGCTGTTCGAGAGCGCCGAGATGTTTATCCTGCACGAGCCGTAGACCGTGAGCGCGCTGCCGAACAGCGTCCAGAACCTGTCGTCGACGCCGCGCGCCAGCTTGATCTCGCCGACGGTGTCCAGGTAGTTGTTCTTCGGCTTGTACGGATCGCGGAGACTCTCGTAGCCGTAGTCCTCGGTCGTGCCACGCTCGCGGACGCGCGTGCTGTCGCTGTCGATATAGTCGATGATCGAGGCGACCTGAGTCGTGCGGTCGCGGCGGTAGCCCTCGGCGTCCGCATCCTCGAACACCGGGTCGTACGCGTTGAAGAACACCAGCGCATCGAGCGCGCTCTTCAGCGTCGCCGCGGTCGCCGCGTTGCCGTTCGCGCAGTTGACGTTGATCTTGTCGTCCTCGGTCGTGATCTGACCGACCACGCCGCACGTGCCGATGTCGGCGCCGAGGCCCTTGACCGCCGACGGCGAGAACCCGACTGCGGCCTGGACCTCCTCGGGGCTGCCGCAGAACGCGAGCATGATCTGGTCGGCGAAGTCGGTGATCTGCATGGTGCCGCTCAGCTGCTTGATGTTGTCGATCCGCTGCTGCAGCCGGATCACGAGCTCCGCAAGGTTCTGCGCCGAGCGCGCGAGGAAGTGCGACCGCATCTGATCGCGGTAGTTCGCCGCCGCGAACATGTCGATGTTGGTCGTCGTCCCGAACTGGTTCGTTATCACCAGCGTGATCGAGATCGCGATCAGCACGGTGATCAGCGCGATGCCGCGCTGGTTGCGACGGCGACGGACGCGCACCTGCGCTGGGCGCGCGGGCACGGGTTTCATGCCGAGGCCGCGCTCGGTGTTGAGAAAAGTCCAGATGGTGGTGAGGGGCTTCATCACTGCACGAAGTTCAGGGGTTCCTGCATGTTGATCCGGGCCTGCGTCATCACCTTGTACTCGATGCCCGCCGGATCCTTGGTGATGACCGTGATCCGTACGCGGCTCGGCAACAGGCCCTTCTGGCCATCGGACTGCGTGGTGTCCCAGGTGTCCTGCCAGTCGAGGTTCTTCCAGTTCCAGAACTCGAGCTTTGCGGACACGATGTCGCGGACGATCACGTCGTACTCGGCCGGGAGATCCTCGAAGGGTTCGTTCGACGGACGGCGCTGTTCGCGGCGGACCCAGTCGACGACACCCGGGCGCTCGGGATCGTTGCGCGACAGGTACGAGATCACCGCCTGCTCGGACTCGTTCGCGTCCGCCCACAGCACGCGGTGCGCGAGCATCGAGAACCGGATCTCGGGGAGCCGCGAGCTCGACTTCGCGATGAACATCGTGCGCGGGTAGCTCGACAGCTGGTCCTCGTTCTTAGAGAGATACGCGTGCTCGAAGTCGGAGACGATGCGGTTCATCGCCATCCGCAGCTCGTGGTTGCGTTGCTCGAAGGCCTCGAAGCGATTGCGGCTATCCGCGGTGTTCGCGATCGTTCGCCACGCGAGCGCCATCATGATCGCGAGGACCGCGCAGGCGATCATCACCTCGATCAGGGTGAGCCCGGCCTGGGCCTTGCGCGACCTCATCGCTTCGGAGCTCCCGGTCCACCGGTGCCGGCGGAGCCGCGCCCGCCACGCCCACCGGGACGTGCACCGGAGCCTGCCGAGCCGGAGCCTGCCGAGTCGTCGGGCAGCTCCTGCGAGCCGAGCCCCGAGAGGACCTTGTCCATCGAGCCCGGATCGGTGAAGAACGCGACGGTCTTGAGATCGCGTTCGCGACCGATCACGTCCCACCACACGACCAGCGTGACCTTGCGGATCGACGCCTTCAGCGTCTGCTGCACCATCGTGTACTGGCCCTGGATGAACGCCGCGCCCATCGACGAGTCGATGTCACCGCCGCCACCGCCACCGCCGAAACCGCCACCGAGCTGACCGAGCATGC
>JBKJUF010000449.1:0-9587 GCA_046590445.1 Kofleriaceae bacterium | reverse complement strand
CGAGCGTCAACCGGCCGATCTCGTCGCCCTCGCCGCCTGCCGCGACCGGATCGGCGAGCTCGCCGCGCGCCATCGCATCCGCGCGTTGCTCGAGCCGGCGGATCGGCGCCATGAACTGCGCGACCGTGAACGCGACGATGCCGGCGCACGCGCCGAACAGCACGAGGAAGAACACCAGGAGCTCCTTGAGCGGGCGCACCATCGATTCGCCGCGGCCGCGGTAGCTCGGATAGAACACCGCGACCGCACCGACGTCGTAGCGCCCGCCGCGCCAGCTCAGCACGAGGCGCCCGGACCGTCCAGTCAGCTTGGCTTCCTGCATCGCGATCAGGCCGCCCGGGCGCTGGCGGATCTGCGCGAGGATGTACCAGGGCGCGGGCGGTGCCCCCATCGGTCCACCGCCGACGGCGAGCGTCTCGTCGCCCTCGCCGGCGTAGTACATCACCGGC
The DNA here is from genome assembly GCA_046590445.1 of Kofleriaceae bacterium. Classification (GTDB taxonomy): domain Bacteria; phylum Myxococcota_A; class Polyangia; order Haliangiales; family Haliangiaceae; genus JABFXX01. The sequence continues at coordinate 9,138 of JBKJUF010000449.1, read as the reverse complement.
GCCTCGGGTGTCGCCGCGGCGATCTCGCGGAGCGACGCCAGCACGCTCTTCGGGGTGGGGGACGTCGGATCGTCGGCGATCTCGGTCTGGACGGCGGACGTCAGCCACGCGAGGCCGAGCCGCGACTGCTGACCGGCGGCGTCGTTCGCGAGGTTCTTGTACTGGACGAAGCCCCAGAGCAGCGCCATGCCGCACGCGAGGAGCACGACGCCGCCGAACGACAATAGCAGCTTGCTGCGCAGCGATAGCGACGGCGCGATGCTGCGGACCGGCACGCGATAGCGCTGCGTCAGGTGCGCGAGGAGCGGGCGCAGCACGTCGCGATGCCAGAGCTGCTCGTAGATCGCGCCGGCGACCGCGAGCACGAGCGTCGCGCACGAGACGATGATGACGTCGTCGAGATCAAAACCGAGGTGTAGCCGCGCGACCATGCCGCCGGTGACCGCGATCAGGATCCACACCGCGATCGTCAGCATCGCGAGCCGGTACGGCAACGCCTGTGCGCGCCGGTAGATCACCGCAGCCGGTAGCGAGTCGCTGCTCGCAGGCTTCTCGCCGCGCGACGACGCGAGGTACCGGCGGAGGTCGCCCGTCATCATCCGCGCGAAGAACGACCAGCCGGCCACGCCGAACAGCGTCGCGATCGGGAAGAAGGTCTCGAGCTGCAGATACTGCTGCAGCGTGATCGGGATGAAGTAGTACGCGAACGCGGCCTGCGCGGCGAGCACGCCGCCGGCGACGATCATCGCGACCAGCATGAACCGCCGGTAGTGGCTGTCGTCGAAGCGCTTGAGCGGTGAGCCCGCGGCGAACAGCCGGCCGCGCACCTCGCCTAAGATCTGCGCCCACCACACGGCGCGAATGCACGAGATCACGTATGCGTGCAGCGCGCCGAACGTCGTGAGCTCGGCGACCCGTGCCCACGACCAGCCCTCGTAGGTGTGGAAGAAGATGCCGGTCAGCCCGGCCGCGCACGCCCACAGCGCGGTCCGCAGCAGCAGCACGCGCACTGGACCCTTCAGCGTGATCCGATACGCCCGCGCTGCAAGCTCCTTGCTCACGCGATCGCCGTTGCGACGCGCGACGACGGCTTCCCACAGCGGCAGAAGCCACGCAGCGATCGAGGCCAGCCACACCACACCAGCGCCGATCGCGACCGGCAACGCGGTGCGCAGCAGGGTATCGGTGGGCAGCGCGCCGAGATCGAAGGCGGTCCAGAGGGGATACGCGACGAACAGGATCTCGGCGATCGCGAGCACGATCGCCGGCACGAAGAACCGTCGCTTGAAGGGCACCGTCGCGAGCGACAGCGCCATGGAGCCGGCGGCGTCGCGCTGGGAGTCGCGCGATCCAGGCTCGCTCTCGTCACTGCCGGGCATGCCGCCGCAGGATAGCGGACTTGCGCCTATGATGGTCCGGTGCGGTGGGGACTGGCCGTCATCTCGTCGGTTTGCCTGCTAGGCTTGGCCCTCGGCACGGCAAGCGCGGAGCCGCCGATCACGAGCCGAGACTACGCGATCGACTTCTACGAGGGCACCGCGCTCGGCGATACCCGCATGGTCGGGATGGGCGGCGCCGGGATCGCGCTGATCGTCGGATCCGCAGGCACGCTGCTCAACGCCAGCGCGCCTGCCGTCCGGGAGACGACCGATACCGACCGCTGGAGCTGGGACTATCACCTCGACTACCTCGACGGCCGGTTCTCGACCGACTACGACAACAGCGGCACCGTGGTCTCGACGGCCGCCAACGGGGACGCTGATAGCGGTGCGTCACTCGTCACGCTCGGCCTCGGCGGACGCTACGGCTCATGGGGCGTCGCGATCACCTCGACGATCCAGAGCGCGCCGCTCGCCGGCTCGCTCGACCTCGTTGCGCGCGCCGTCCGGTTCCGCCTCGGGGTCGCGAAGTTCGTCGAGCGCATCGACACCTCGATCGGCGTCGGCGTGCAGTCGGTCGCATTCCAGATCCACGCGCGCGATGACGAGGAGCTGTTCAACATCTCGGGTGGCGGCCTGCTCGCTGGCGCGACCTGGACGCCGCGGATGCGCGACTTTCGCGCCGGGCTCTCGCTCGAGAGCGCGATCATCGGGGGCAACGTACAGGCAGCCGCGTGCGATCCCGCCGCCTGCATGGTCGATGGCGGTCCGAGCTACATCTTGCCCAGTCAGGTCGAGTCGGCGGGGCGACTCGGCTTCGGCGGCGCGTATCGATGGTCACCGACGGCGTGGAACCAGCTCGTCGGTGGGCACTTCCGCGACGAGCGGTCGCTGACGGTCGCGGCCGATCTGTGGATCACCGGCCCGACCCAGCAGGGCTACGGGATCGAGAAGTTCGGCATGCAGGAGCTGCAGCGCTCGGGATCCCACACCAGCGTCGGCGCACGGGTCGGCGCCGAGGTCGAAGCGCTGCCAGGACGACTGCGACTGCGCGCCGGCAGCTACTGGGAGCCCGAACGGTTCACCGACGTCGGCGGCCGGCTGCATGGCACCTTCGGCATCGACGTCCGGGTCTTCGAGTTTCAGCTCTGGGGTCGACGGCGGGGTCGCCTGGGCCTGACGACGGATCTCGCGAAGCGCTATCGCAACCTCGCGGTATCCATCGGGCTCTGGCACTGATAGCCGGCTGCGTGGTGAACGCCTCGAAGTGAGAGGTGGATTGAGGGGATGCCAGGTTCGCGCGCCTCGGGCCGGTGGGACGGTACGCCCATGAAACGTCGGACGTTCTTGACGCTGGCGGGAGGCGCCAGCGCAGCGACGGTCATGGTCGGTCCCTGGATCGGTCGATCGCGCGCGGCCTCGTTTGGCGCGTTCCCGACCGGCACCGAGTCCGTCCAGATCCCCGAGGGGCAGCGCGCGAAGAAGGTCCTCGAGATCTTCCTCTACGGCGGGCTGTCGCCGTGGGAAACGCTGTACTTCGTCCGCGACTACGGTCGCCCCGACGATCCCCAGCATCCCAATACCCAGTACTACGCGTACCCGACCACCAACGCGACCGCGCTCGCCGCGTGCGGGATGACCGAAACCGAGCGCCCGTTCGGGACCGATGCAAATGGCGCGATGGTCGAGCTCGGACCGTTCACGTCGCGGCTCGCACTGCGTGGTGACATCGTGAATCGCACGCGCGTCGTCGTGCAGCGTCACACGCTCGAGCCGCACGAGGCGGCGGTGCCGATGGCGCTGACCGGACGGCCGGTCGGTCAGCCAAACGCAGCCGGCCTCGGCACGCACGTCCAGCGTGCGCGGATCGACAGCGGGCTAACGCCCGACCGCGCATCGCCCCATGCCTACGTGTTCGCGACCGGCGGCGTCTCGAGCGACAACGTCGCAGCTGCGGCGGCCGCAGGCACCCACGTGGGCGCCGCGCGACCGTTGCTGATCAAGACCGACAACGCGGCCGGGTTCACCGCGCTCCTCCAGCGTGGCACCGTCGGGCCAGGTCGCGCGAGCCACGACGCGCTCGTGCAGGCGTACAGCGATCAGTACCAGGGCCGGCTCGCGTGGGGCACCGAAGGTCGCGTGCGCAGCCCGCGCACCGATGACTTCGCGTCCGCGTTCGCCAGCTCCACGAAGGTCGACGCGATCCGGAACGTGATCCCCGACGATCTGTTCCAGACCCGCAACGCGAGCACGTGCGGCGTCGCGCGACGCAGCATCCCGCACATGGGGCTCGCGGCCGCGCGGCACCTGCTGACCCACGCGACCGAGCCGGCCTCGTATGTCTGCGTGAGCGACACCGGGCTGCGCGAGGCATCGGGCGGCGGCGGCTACGACACGCACACCGACAACGCGCGCGACACCGCGATGAACTTCGACAACCTGCTGAAGGGGCTGACCGAGATCATCAACGCGCCCGGCGAGGCCAACCCGTCGAAGCTGAACCTCGACGACACGCTGATCATCCTCAACACCGAGTTCGGCCGGACGCCGGGGCGGCAGGGAGGTACGGGCCGCAATCACCACCCCTACGGCTACGCGACGGCATTCATCGGCGGGCCGATCACGACCGCGCACAAGGGCGTCTCGGGCGCGATCGGGCGCGATGGCAACGCGACGAAGTTCGCGACACCCGCGGAGAACCGCATGGCCGCACTGCTCGCGATGGGGATCTGGCCGTTTGCAGCCGAGGGCTTCAACGTCTCCGATACGCCATCGGCGACCGGCGAGCTCCAGGCTGCCCAGCAGGCGATGACGAAGTTCCTCGGGAGGACCTCGTGAAGACCGTCATCGCGCTCGCGCTCGTGGTCGCGACCGTCGCCACCGGCGGCTGTGGCAAGGGTGGCGGTGGCGACGACGGCGAGGACGGTCCCGAAGACCGCACGTTCGATCAGTGCGATGGCGACGCGCCGTCGTTCGTTCGCCAAGCGTTCCTCACCCTCGCAGGGCGCCGCCCGAGGAGCGCCGCCGAGGTCCAGGTTTATGCGGATCTCTACGCGCAAGCCGTCGACCAGGAGGCCGATCCGAACGAGGTGGTGGCGCGCGCGATCATGAATCGCCCGGAGTTTGCCGAGCGCTGGGTCGACGTGATCATGGACGCGCTCCACGTCCAGCGTCTCGACATCCAGAGCGAGCAGAGCTGCTGGGACGCGTCGTTGCGCGGCACGATCAGTCCTGCCCTCGCGATCGCCGTCCGCGACAAGCCCGCCGCGCAGGCCGCCGATGGCACGTCGTTCACGATGCTCGATCTCGCACGCAGCGCGATCGCGCTCGACGATCTGACGCCAATCTACCGCGCGCAGTTATTCTCGCTCGTCTCGCATCCACAGCCGGCCGCGAACGTGGGCGTCGTCGAGGCCGAGCTCGCGCGCCGCGAAGATTTCGGCGCCACGTTCGATGCCAGCTACCTGCATCGCGACAGCGTGTGTCTCGGCTGTCACAACAGCGAGGGGGCTGTCACCGACAGCGACGATCCCGATCGCGATCGCCACTGGCCCGTCCCCGGCAGCCCCGAGCAGGCGATCTACGGCATCGCGACCGGCATCTCGGCGGAGCGCGCGCACGCGGTGTTCCGGGTCGAAGGCTTCGTCGGTAACGGCGAGAGCCGCCCGTGGGGCTGGACGTCGGCGTGCGGCACGTTTGCGGCCACCGGCTCGCTCGGCGATGACCCGGCCGGCATCGACGGCAAGCTCGGCGCGATCACCGGCAAGCGCGCGACCGTGCACGATCTCGAGGCGTCACTCGCGCGCGGGTTCGCGGGGCTGCGTGCCAGCGGCGCACCCACCGGGCCGATCGCGGATCCCGACGTCGCGCTCGCGTGGCTCGTTACCCTGAAGACGACCGAGGACATCTGGAAGCAAGCGACCGGGACGTCGCTGACCATCTCGAACTACTTCCCGCGCAACCAGGCGTCGAGCGAGCTGCTGTACGCACTCGCATCGCGCTACGTCGCGTCGGGGTTCTCGCTGAAGACGCTGCTCGTCGCGGTCGTGTCGAGCGACTATTTCAACCGGTTGCCACCCGAGGCGCAGTGCGGCGCGAACCCGTACATCTACCCCGCCGTGTTCGATCCATGGGTGATCGCCGACGCCGATCCGGCGCGCCACGGCAACGGCCCCGGCGATGCGGTGACCGCCGTCGACGCGCGCACGCTGGTGTCCGCGACGAACGCCGCCCTCGAGTGGGGGCCGCCACCGATGGCGACCCGGTTCCCAGATTACGGCGAGCGCGGCTGCGAGAACGCGAGCTGCACCTCGCTCGCGCAGGCGTGCGCGAACGTCGGGCAGTGCTGCACGACCCACAGCGCGGCGTGCCGGATGAACGGCGTGCTGCCGCAGATCGAGGTGCCGTTCCAGCGCGCGGTCGGCATCTTCCTGCGCAACAGCGAGCGCGGCTTCCGTGGCCTCGACTTCCAGGCCCGGCTCGCGTGGGAAGACCGCTACGGAGCGTGCGCGAAGCCGCGATGGGTCGACTCCGACTTCATCGACCGGCTCCACGCGGCGGCGGGTGTCTCGGCGACCGGCGCGACCACGCGCGACCTGGTCGTCGCGCTCAAGGACCGGCTGATCGGCGAGCCGACCCTCGACGACGGGGCGGAGATGGCGGCGCTGACCGCGATCGTCGGCGACCTCGCAGCGCCCGCGACCGGCGTCACGGCCGACGTGCTGCGACGGGTCTGCGGCGCGCTGATCGAGTCGCCTCAGTTCGTGCTGCAAGGGATCGCCGGCCGTGGTGGCGACCTCCCCGTGCTGACACCGCCGAATGCTGGCTACGACGCGATCTGCACCGACCTCGCGACGACGGGGATCGGCGTGCCCGGCAAGCTCGTGACCTGCGTGAACGGCAAGGCAACGCTCGTCGCTGGCCGCATCCAGGGCGCGGCCTCCGTCACGGTGCCCGCGGTCCGCGAGATCACGAGGCGACGCGGGGTTCCGGATCTGCGCCAGCGCGCGCCGATGTGACCTGTGTCGACGTGACTTGGTACCGACGTGCAGTGGCGTGAGGACCTCGGGGTCGCCTTGCAGCGTTCCGCGGTTTGCGCCATGTTCCTCGCGACATGCGAAGCACAACGACCGCACTCCTGCTGCTGGCGCTGGCCGCCGGCTGCGAGCACAAGAACAAGAGCAAACAGCCCGACAACGTCGGCACCCTGGGCAACGCCGCCAGTGGCGATACCGCCGGCAGCGCCGGTGGGCAGGTCGCGCGGCCTCCGGACCCGGCGCCAGCGACGCCACCGCCTGACCAGGGTGGCACGAAGACCGTCGAGCAGACCGTGCGCGCGCCGGTCGCCGCGGACCTCGCCGAGTACACGAAGGACCTCCCGGGCAGCGGCAACAAGCTGCTCGCGAAGTTCGAGACCAGCATGGGCCCGATCAACTGCGAGCTGTTCCCCGACAAGGCGCCGATGACCGTGGCGAACTTCGTCGGGCTCGCGACCGGCAAGAAGGCGTGGATGAACCCCAAGACCGGTAGCTCGGAGACCGGCAAGCCGTTCTTCGACGGGGTGGTGTTCCACCGCGTGATCCCCGAGTTCATGATCCAGGGCGGCGACCCGCTCGGTCGTGGCACCGGTGGTCCGGGTTACAACTTCGGCGACGAGTTCGTGCCCGAGCTCAAGATGGAGCCCGGCACGCTCGCGATGGCGAACGCCGGCCCCGGGACGAACGGCAGCCAGTTCTTCATCACCGAGGTCGGCCCCGCGTGGCTCAACGGCAAGCACACGATCTTCGGCAAGTGCAAGGAAGTCGATCTGGTCAAGCAGATCGCGCGCGTGCCGCAGGACGAGCAGAACAAGCCGAACACGCCGATCACGATGAAGGTGTCGATCACGAAAGGCTGATCGCGAGGGGCTGATCGCGAGGGGCTGATCGCGAGGGCTGATCGCGAGGGGCTGATCGCGAGGGCTGATCGCGAGGGGCTGATCGCGCGGGGCTGATGTAACCGCGGGCGCATCGCCGAGCACTGTGCCGGCATGACGCAATACCCGGTGGGCTGTCGGTACCTCGCGACCGCGCTGACTGCGAGCCTCGCCGGCGCCTGTGCGGCGAGCGCACCGCGGCCGATGCAGCTGCGCAAGGTGATCCTCTACCAGAACGGGATCGGTTACTTCGAGCGTGGCGGCCACCTCACCGGTCAGCGCCTCACGCTGCAGTTCGCGAAGCCCGAGCTCGACGACGTACTGAAGACGCTGACGGTCATCGACCGGCTCGGCGGCAGCGTCGCGACCGTCGATGTCCCGACGACGTCCGACAAGGCGCGGACGATCGAGCTCGGCGTCCGGCTCGGCGCGGTCCGGACCCACGATCTGCTCGTCGGTTATGCGGTGCCGACGCCGACCTGGAAGGCCGCCTACCGGATCGTCCTCGACGACAAGCCGGATGCGTCGCTGTTGCAGGGCTGGGCGATGGTCAACAACGCGACGCAGGAGGACTGGAAGGACGTCTCGCTGACGCTCGCGACGGGCGCCCCGATGTCGTTCGCCAGCGATCTGTCGACGCCGCAATACGTCAAGCGGCCCGACGCGAGCGGAAACTTGATCACGCCGACCGTGCTCGGCCCGATCGACGGCGAGCAGGCGAACCCGAGCCAGGTCGATCACGATGCCGACGGCATCCTCGATGTCGACGACAAGTGCCCGACTGATCCGGAGCTGAGCAACGGCTACGACGACGACGATGGCTGCCCGGACCGCGGTCGCGTCATCGTGAGCGACAGCGCGGTCACCGTTCTGCAGGCGATCTCGTTCACGCGCGGCAATGACACGCTCGACAAGTCGAAGGTGGAGATCGTCGACGCGGTGGCCTCGGCCCTGCTCGGCAACCCCGACATCGCGCGGCTCGAGATCGCGGGGCACGCGTCCGCCGACGAGCCCGAGCCGTGGGGCCTGTCATCGCGGCGCGCCGCGGCCGTGCAGGAGGCGCTGATCGCGCGCGGCGTCGCGCCAGAACAACTCGTGCTCGCGCCGTACGGGGCGACGCAGCTGCTCGAGCCGCGCGAGACCGACGGCGCGCATGCGCGCAATCGCCGCGTCGAGTTCCTGATCCTGCAGCGCGGCACCGGCGAGCCCGTTCAGGCCGCGGTCAGGCCGGTGATGACCACGGCGACGATGCAGGCGAGCACGCGCGCGCGGACCAGGCCGTCGACGGTCGCGGGCGCCGTGCGCTACGCGTTGAGCGAGCCGGTCTCGATCGCGCGCGGCGCGTCGTCGATGGTGTCGATCCTCAACAAGCCCGTGCTCGGCGAGGACGTCTTCTTGTACCGCCCCGACGCGAACGGCCCGGGCAGCGATCGCCATCCGTTCCGCGCCGTTCGCTTCGTCAACCGGACCGGCTTCACGCTCGAGCCAGGGCCGATCGCGATCTTCGGGCGCGGCACGTTCGTCGGCGACACGCTGCTCGCGCGCCTCGACGTCGACGAGACCGCGTGGATCCCGTACGCCCTCGATGGCGGCACGTCGGTGAGCGTCGCGACCACCGCGAACGAGAAGCCGGTACGGCTCGTGACGATCCAGCGCGGGGTGATTACCGTCGAGAACACGGCGACGCGGATGACGCGTTACACGGTCGAGGCGGGACGTGAGACCGCGCGCACGCTCTACGTGCGTCATGCGAAGGCCGCCGGCTACGCTGCCCGCGATCTGCCGCCGCTCGCGATCGATCAGGGTGATGCCTACCTCGTTCCGTTGCCCCTGACCGCCGCGCGG
>JBKJUF010000248.1:0-36786 GCA_046590445.1 Kofleriaceae bacterium | reverse complement strand
CCGCATGCGGCGCAGATCGCGGCCGCGGCGAGGATGCGCTTCATGGTGAAGCTTGGTGGAAGCGAGCCGCGCCGGCCCGGCTCGGCGAGCCGATCTAACGGGAATCTGACGGCGGGGTCACCGGCTCGCGAGCACGATCGCGAGCACGCCGCCGATGACGAGCACGACGCCGAGCGGCACCGCGAGTGCGAGCCGCGAGCGTCCCCGGGTCCGGGCGTGAAGCCCGTCCCCTCCATCTCCGGCTGGAGTCCGGGCGGGACGCCCAGCCCCTGCGTTGCCGCCCCGGGTCCGGCCCCCGGCCCGTGGCGCCTCGATCCGCTCCCCGATCGGCGGACCCGGCGGCAGCGTCGGGGCGTGGAGCTCACCGGCGACCAGCACCGGCGTGTCCTGGTACGTCGGCGCCAGCGGCCGCGCGGACCCGCCGAGGCCATCGAGCTCGCGCGCCAGCTCGCGCATCGACTTCGGGCGCTGCTCGACGTGCTTCGCGATCAGCCGCGCGATCAACCCATCGAGCGCGGGCGGTACGTCGGGCATGTGCGAGCGCGCCGTCGGGATCGTCGGCCCGAGGTGGCGGTCACGAACCTCGTCGGCGGTTGCTCCGGCAAACGCCTGGCGTCCGCACGCCATCTCGAACAGCAGACAGCCGAGCGCGTAGATGTCGACCCGCCAGTCCGTGGTCGCCGGATCGCGCCAGACCTCGGGCGCCGCGTACGCGATCGCGCGCGCGTGGGTCGGGCCGAGCAGCCCGCTAGTACCGGGCAGGAGCTTGATGCGTTCGCTGGTCGCGAGCCCGGAGTCGCGCACGATGACGATCTTCTCGGGGCGGAGGTCGCGATGCACGAGGTTCTCGTCGTGGACCGCCGCGAGCACGGTGCAGATCTGACGCCCGAGCTCGGCGATCTGGGTCACCGAGAGCCGGCCGGTCTGCGCGATTCGCGTCGCGAGCGTCTCACCTTGCAGGAGCTCCATGACGACGAAGGCCGGCCCGCCCGCTGGCGCGCCGATATCCGACACCTTGACGGTGCCCGCATGGCCGACGCGGCTGGCTGCCTGCACGTCGCGGAGATAACGCTGCACGAGCTGCGGATCCGCCGGGTGCAAGATCTTGATCGCGACCTTGCTGCCGACGCTCGTGTGCTCGCCGAGGAACACGTGACCGGCGCTGCCGACGCCGAGCCGCGACACGATGCGATATCCACCGACGGTCTCGCCGATCACGGACGCGACGTTAGCACGGGGGTGGAGCAGGGCCGGACCGACCGGACCCGTCCGGTGCCGGTGTTATCGTCGAGACATGGATCTGATCGACGCGATCGGTAACACCCCGCTGGTCGAGCTCAAGCATGTGGCGGCCGGACTCCCGAACCGCGTATTCATCAAGTGCGAGCATCTGAACCCGGGCGGCAGCGTCAAGGATCGTACCGCGCGCGCGATCGTCTCCGACGCCGAGGAGCGTGGCCTGCTCAAGCCGGGCTCGACGATCATCGAGGGTACCGCCGGCAACACCGGCGTCGGTCTCGCGCTGATCGCGGGGCGGCGCGGCTATCGCGTCATCTGCGTGCTGCCGATGAAGATGGCGGTCGACAAGCGGATCGCGCTGCGCCAGCTCGGCGCCGAGGTCATCATCACGCAGAACGGGCCGCTGACTGCGCCGCACAACTTCTGCACGATGGCGGCCCGGCTCGCCGAGGAGCACGGCTGGTTCTTTGCGAACCAGTTCCACAACCCGGCGAACATCGTCGCGCACTACGGCAGCAGCAGGCATGCGGGGACGGGCCAGGAGATCCTCGCGCAGATCCAGGAGGCGGGATTCCAGACGATCGGCGCGCTCGTGGTGTCGTCGGGCACCGGCGGCACGATCAGCGGCTGCGGTCGCCGGATGCGCGAGCACGATGCCAACATCAAGGTCGTGCTCGCCGATCCCGTCGGCTCGTCGATCGCGGACTGGGTCAAGACCGGCACGCTCGGCCCCGACAATCCGTATGCGGTAGAGGGCATCGGCGCGGCGGCGATCTCGAGCAACCTGGACCGCGATGTGATCGACAGCGGCGAGCAGGTCACCGATGCCGACGCGTTCGCGATGGTCGAGCGCCTCGTCAAGGAAGAGGGCCTGACCGTCGGTGGCTCGACTGGCGTCAACGTCGTCGCCGCGCTGCGCGTCGCGGCGCGTCCCGAGACCAACGGTCCGGTCGTCACGGTCGCCGCCGATCTGTGGGATCGCTACCGCTCGACCCCGTGGATGAAGGCGTGGATGGAGCGCGAGGCCGCAACGATCACGCTGCCTGCGACGTAACGATCACGTCGACCACCGCCAGCGCCCGAACCGCAACCACGACCAGAACCGGGCGAGCAGCGGCTCGCGCTGGACATCGAGCACCGCGATCGCCATCGTCGTCGCCTGGTCCTCGCGCTCGCGCACGACGAGCTGCTGCGCGAGCTCCTCGACCACCGGCACGTCCTCGAGCGCCGCGAGCATCTCCTCGGCGTCGGCGAACCGGCGCGCGGGGTCCTTGGTCATCGCGCGCACGACCACACCTTCGAGCGCGCGCGAGACGTCCTTGCGGATCGCACGGAGCGGCCGCGCCGGCCGATCGCGGCACTTGCGGAGGATCTCCTCGGTCGTCGCGCCGGTGAACGGGCGCTCGCCGGCCAGCATCTCGTACAGCAGCACGCCGACGGCATAGAGATCCGCGCGCGCGTCGTGAGGTGCACCGGCGAGCCGCTCGGGTGCGAGGTACGACGGCGAACCGATGCACATGCCGCGCGCGGTCAGGCCGGCCTCGTCGAGGACGTGCGCGAGCCCGAAGTCGATCACGATCGCGCGCGGGCCGCCGCGCTGCACGACGACCACGTTCTCGGGCTTGAGGTCGCGATGGAGGACACCCTCGCCGTGCGCGTGCGCGAGCGCGGTCAACAGATTCCGTGCGATGCCCACCGCACGCGCCGTCGACAGCTGCCCCGCGGTCTTCAGCAGCGTCGCGAGCGTCGGCCCGTCGAGCAGGTCCATCGCAATGTACGGCTGCCCCTGGTCGCTGGTGCCACAGTCGAGGATGCGCACGCACGATGGATGGTCGAGCCGCGCGATCGCCCGCGCCTCGCGCTCGAACCGCATCTCCTGGTCGCCGATGTTCGACGCGGCCAGTACCTTGAGCGCGACCAGCTTGTTCAGCCGCAGGTGGCGGGCGCGATAGACCGTGCCCATCCCGCCCTTGCCGATGGGCGCGAGGATCTCGTAGCGATCCGCGAACACGAAGCCGGGCTCGAATGTTTCCATGGCTAGCGAGCTGTCATGCAATCCGCATGACCGGCGTGGTCCAGCTCACCGATCGGCCTCCACGTCGCGCCGGGACCTCAACGACGCGAAGACCTTCCCGCACGTGAACAAGATTGCCAGTCGAGGTGTGACCGGGCGGCTTCACTCACGACCGTTTGGTCGGGTAGCTCACCGTCGGATCCCGACGACGACTGGCGTGAATTTACGGCCCGCGCCGACGTCTACGCGGGTCCGTCGCTGACCCACGTGACGAACGCATCGACGAGCCGCTGCAGGTCGCCGAGTGCCTGTTCATCGGGCGTCCGCCCATCGCCATGCGCGAGCCCGTACGTGAGCTGCGTGCCGCCCTCGACCGCCTCGAGCCGCGCGAAGCCGGTGACGCCCACGCGCTTGCCGAGCTTGGGTTCCCAGCGCATCTCGAGGTTCTCGCGATCGTAGGAGTACGCGAGCGTGTACGCGAGCGCATCGGCGAACTCGAAGTGCACCTCGCTCGGCAGCCCGCGCGTCTTCGAGAGCACCTGCGCGCGTCGCAGCCCGGGCACCCACTCGGTCAGCTTCGTCGCGTCCGTGAACACGCGCCAGCAGGTGGCGGGGTCACGCGGTACGAGCACGGTCACGGTCTGCACGCGGACGCAGCGTAGATCAAACCGTCCGTCACCGCCGAGAAAACCTACGCGGGCATGCGCTTGCCGGTGAACTGCTCTCGTTCGGCGGCCGTCCACCCGTACGCTTTCCGGTCGGTGACGGATAGCGGTACGTGGTTGCGAAGGGGCTGGTGATACGCTTGTTTGGTGGGCGATGCTGGCAAGCCACATACCCGGGTGCTCGGCGTCCGCGGCCAGAGCTACTTCGTCCGCACGTTCGCCGTGACGGTGTTGCAGGGGCCCGATCGCGGCACCCGGATCGTCTCGTCCGGCGACGAGCTGTCGATCGGCACCGACGAGGGCAATCACCTGCAGCTCACCGATCCCGCGGTGTCTCGCCACCACGCCGTCCTGCGGGCGACCGAGCGCGGGCTCGAGCTTCGCGATCTCAACAGCACCAACGGCACCAACCTCGGTGACTGCCGGCTCGCACGCGGGCACCTCGCGTCCGGCGCCCAGCTCGGAATCGGCCAGTCGATGATCGCGATCGAGATTCTCGACGACGAGATCGAGCAACCGCTGGCCGCGGCGGAGCGCTTCGGGGAGCTGCGCGGCGGTAGCGCCGCGATGCGCCGCCTGTATCCGGTGCTCGAACGCTGCGCCGCGACGACGGCGACGGTCCTGCTCTCGGGCGAGACCGGCACGGGTAAGGAAGTCGTCGCCGAGGCCATCCACCAGGCCAGCGATCGACGGGACCGGCCGTTCGTCGTCGTCGATTGCGGCGCCCTGCCCCGCGAGCTCATGGAGTCGGAGCTGTTCGGCCACGTGCGCGGTGCGTTCACCGGGGCAGACGCTTCGCGGATCGGCGCATTCGAAGCGGCCCACGGCGGCACGATCTTTCTCGACGAGATTGGCGAGCTCGCGATCGAGCTGCAGCCCGTGCTCCTCCGCGTGCTCGAGTCGCGGCGATTTCGTCGGATCGGCAGCGATGCCGAGATCAAGGTCGACGTTCGCATCATCGCCGCGACCAATCGAGACCTCCGCGTCGAGGTCAACCACCGGAGGTTCCGCGCCGACCTCTACTTCCGGCTCAACGTGATCGGCGTGGAGCTGCCGCCACTGCGCGAGCGCGCCGGCGACGTCGACACCCTGCTCGCCCACTTCTGGGACACGTTTCGCCCCGGGAGCCCGGTCCCCGCCGAGCTCCGCTCCGCGCTGCGCAACGCGAGCTGGCCGGGCAACGTCCGCGAGCTGCGCAACGCGGTCGAGCGCGCCCATCTGCTCGGCTGGCACCCGGATCCCGCCGCGGGTACCGACGAGCCCTTGGAGTACGGGGCAGCCAAGGACGCGATGGTGTTCGTCTGGGAGCGCGAGTTCGTCGAGCGCCTGCTCCAGCGCGCAAGCGGCAACCTCAGCCAGGCGGCCAAGCTCGCCAAGATGAGTCGCTCGCACCTGCGGTTGCTCATGCAGCGGCATGCCATCGAGCGCGCGGACTTCACCGAGTAATCCGGCTATCATCGAGAAACGTGGAGGAGCGTGCCTCGATCCAGCGGTTCCTGATCCGTGCGCAGGTCGGCTCCGGTGGCATGGGGACGGTCTATCGCGCGTTTGACCCGCAGCTCGAGCGCGAGGTCGCGATCAAGGTACTGAACGCACCCGACGACCGCATCCGCGACGAGCTCTCGACCGAGCGGACGCTCGATCTGCGCGACAACGGGCCCACGACCAGCGCGAGCGCGATGCTGCAAGAAGCCCGGATGATGGCGAGGCTCTCGCATCCCAACGTCGTCCCGGTCTACGAGGTTGGACTCGATGGGACCGCGGTGTTCGTCGTGATGGAGCACGTCGGAGGCACGGATCTCCGAACGCTCCTGGAAGCGCCGCACGAGACCGCGGAGATCCTCGGGCTGTTCGCACAGGCAGGGCGCGGGCTCGCCGCCGCGCATGCGCGCAACATCGTCCACCGCGACTTCAAGCCGGACAACGTCCTGGTCGGCTCCGACGGCCGGGTCCGGGTCGGTGACTTCGGCCTGTCGCGCCTCAACGCGCCGACCACGTCGCTGGTGCGCGTCGCAGAGGTTGGAGGTACCCCGCGCTACATGGCACCCGAGCTGTGGAAGGGTGGGCTCGCGACACCCGCCGCGGATGTCTATGCGTTCTGCATCGCGGTCGTCGAGGCGCTGGGCGCGGAACCAACGACGTCGGCCGCGGACCGCGAGAAGGCGCTGCGCACGAAGGGGATCAGCCCACGTCTCCGCGCACTACTCGCCACCGGCCTCGACGAACAAGCCGATCGCCGGCCGCCGATCGAGCGACTCGTCGATGGACTCGAGGGCCGCACGCCGCACCGGCGCTTGCTCGCGATCGCGGCGGGAACCATCGTGGTCGGCGCGGCCTCGCTCGGCGTCGCGATGGCGTTCGCGACCACGAGCGCCGCGAATTCAACCTGCGCCGATGATCCGGCGCTCCTCGCCGGCCAGTGGGAGCCGAGCATGCGGGCGTCCCTCAAAACCGCGTTGACGAAGAGCCGCACCGGCCCGACCGGCCCCGAGCGCGCCGCCGACCTCGAGCGAGTCCTCACCGCCTTCGATGGCCGCGCCACCGCGCTGACCACGCACCGGCGAACGATCTGCCAGGCCCAGGCCCGCGGCGAGCTCACCGCCATGCAGGCAACGCAGCGAACC
The DNA here is from genome assembly GCA_046590445.1 of Kofleriaceae bacterium. Classification (GTDB taxonomy): domain Bacteria; phylum Myxococcota_A; class Polyangia; order Haliangiales; family Haliangiaceae; genus JABFXX01. Next base: position 30,244 of record JBKJUF010000248.1, on the reverse strand, counting down.
GCGTGTGTGGAGCGCCGCGCGCTCGAGCTCGGCGCGGTCACTCGCTCGGTGATCACGGCCGAGCGGCCCGACATCAACGACGCCGAGGAGCGCTTGCATCCGATCGTCGCCACCACGTGCGACGAGCTCGAGGTGCCCCCACCGCCCGGCGATCGCGCCGCGCTCGGAACGCTCTACAACCGGTTCGCCGGGATCGCGGGCCTCCCGCACGCAGACGCGATCAAGGAGGCCGAGGCCGTCGAGCGCGAGGCCGCAGCCCAGGGCGATACCGAGCTCGAGGTCCGCGCGGCCATCTTGGGTGGCGTGCGGCTCCGCCTGCTCGACAAGATCCCGGAGAGCCTCGTCGTGCTCGAGCGCGCGCACAAGACCGCGGTCCTCATCAAGAGCCCGATGCAGACGGTCCAGGCGCTCGCGGAGCGCAGCGCAAGCGAGAGCATTGCGAGCAACTTCCAGGCGGCCGCGAGCCTGGCGCAGCTCGCGCGCGATCTCGCCGGGGCGCCCGGGATGCCGATGAACTCACGCCTGAAGGTCTTTCGCACCCTCGGCCGCGCTCAGCTCCTGCGCGGCGAATATGCGACCGCCGTCGAGACGACCCGCGCGGGACTGGATCTCCTTTTTGCGAGCGGCGAGCGGCATGGCACGATGGAGATCCTGATCCGCCTGGACTTGATCGACGCCCTCTTGCGCAGCGAAGGCCGCGAGTCCGAGGCACTCGCGCTCGCCCTCGAGACCGAAGCACGCGCAAAGCTGCTGCTCGGCGAGCATGGGCTCAACACCGCGATCGCGATCAATCAAGTCGCGAAGGCGTACACGCATCAAAGTCAGCTCGTCGAGGCGTTGCCGTACCGGCGAGCGGCACTCGCGATCGTGGCGTCGACCTTGCCGGCCGACCACTCGCAGGTCGTCCATCAGCGTGGCGAGCTCGCGCAGACGCTCCACCACCTCAATCAGGTCGAGGAGGCCCGGCGCGAGCTCGAGAAGGTGGTTGCGGTCGCCGAGGTTAACCCCGCCATGCGGCGGTCCCTGGCGCACCTTCGCTCCAAGCTCGCGCGCGTGATCTTCGACAGCGGCGATCACGGCGACGGTCTCGCGATGTTCGAGCAGGCGGTCGGTGAGATGTCGTCCGATCAGGGCGCCGATCACCCGCAGACCTTGGGACTCCGGTTCATGTTCGCCGATCTGCTCATCGAGGCCGGGCGCCTCGACGAGGGTGAGAGGCACGCCGCCGCAGTCGAGAAGGCGTATGGCAAGCGCACGACCACCGCCGACAAGCGCCGGATGGCGCGGCTCAAGGGTGAGCTGCTGTCCGCGCTCGCCCTCGCTCGCGGTAAGCCGACCCAAGCCGAGGCACTCGCGCGCGAGGCGCTCGCGGAGTTAACCGAGCTCACGACCGACGACGGGGACAAGTGGTCGACGATGACCTACCTCGGCACCAGCCTCGTCGAGCGAGGAGCGAATGCCGAGGCGTTGGCGCTGCTCGAGAAGGCGCGCGCGATCGCGATCGCCGAGAACGAACGCGAAGTCTTCCTGGCGATGATCGAGATCCAGCTCGCCCGCGCCGAGCACGGCATCGGTAAGATCGAGGAGGCGATCGCCCGCGCCGACCACGCGGCGGCCGTGCTCGTGCGCTACAAGGGCCAGCCCGTCGCAGGACGCGTGGCCACGGCGTTCCTCGCGCGCGCGCGGCCCCGACCGCGCGACGTCAGATCCCGCTGACATGACGAACCGCATCGGCACATAGAGCCCCGTCAGTGCCGCGTGCTCGCCAGTCGAACGCCGTCGGCCCCGTAGACTCGGCTCGCGGGTAACCCGAACGAGCCGCACCTTCGGATGGATGCCCATGCTGGGCGCACAAATAAAACAACCACTGTTTCCAGTGGTTGTTTCGTGCGCGAAGGGGGACTCGAACCCCCACACGGTTAAGTACTAGCACCTCAAGCTAGCGCGTCTACCAATTCCGCCATCCGCGCGCTGATTGTCAGGACGGTTTCTTAGGAGGTTTCGAAGGGTTCGTCAAGCCGATCCGTGTTGAAGGCGTCCGCATCGCCGACGCATAGTAGCGCCCCCGATGTACTCGCCGAGCCAGCCGAGCCCCGCGCCCCCGCTGTCGCGTGCGAGCCTCGTGATCGGCCTCTACGGCGCGATGGGGCTCGTCGGTCTCTTGATCGCGGCGGGCCGTGGGAACCCAGATCTCTTCCGGATCGGGACTCCGAGCGGAGCGATGCTGCTGGCCGGGCCGCTGATCGGGGTCACGGTCGGCGTCGGCGTGGTCGGCCTCACCCGGCTCGCGACCAAGCACTTCCAGTGGGCCCGCGACCTTCACGGCAGCTTCCACGATCTGCTCGGACCGCTGACCGGCAAGGAGATCCTGATCCTCGCGCTCGCGTCGTCGATCGGTGAGGAGCTGCTGTTTCGCGGCGCGCTGCTGCCGTGGCTCGGCGTGTGGCCGCAGGCGATCGTGTTCGCACTACTCCACGTCGGGCCGGGAAAACGGTTCCTGCCGTGGACGGCATCCGCGCTCGTGCTCGGCGCCGGGTTCGGCTGGCTCGCGATGTGGACCGGCAGCATCGGCGCGCCGATCGCGGCGCACTTCATGATCAACTTCCTGAACCTGCGTTACATCGTCCGCGAACGCGTCTGAAGCAGGAACAGCTGTGCCGCCCGCGCTCCGCGAACAGACCGCCACGATCGCCGCTCGCGCGGATGGCTCGCTGCGGCTCGCGGTCGTCGCCGACACCCACTCGCAACCGCACCCCGACGCGGCGAAGCACCTCGCGGCGCTCGCGCCCGATGCGATCCTCCACGGCGGCGACATCGGCGACCTCGAGGTGCTCGCGGTGCTCGCGGCGATCGCGCCGGTGTTCGCGGTGCGCGGCAACATCGACACCCGCGCGCCCGAGCTGCCCGACATTTTGACGCTCGCCATCACCTGCGGCGAACGAACGTTGCTGCGCATCCTGCTGACGCACATCGCGGTCGCCGGGCCGCGGATCCGCGGGGACGTCGCGAAGCGGGCGCGCGCGGCGAAGGCCGCGCTGATCGTGTGCGGGCACTCGCACGTGCCGTTCATCGGCGGTGATCGCGGCCTCACGGTGTTCAACCCGGGCTCGATCGGCCCCAGGCGGTTCAGCTTGCCGATCGTGTTCGGCAAGATCGACATCGCGGCGACCGGCGTGAAGCTTGCCCACATCAGCGCCGAGACCGGTCAGCCCTGGAGCCCGCCGTAAACTTGCTCCCTCCGGCCAGCGCTGCCTAGTTTCAGGGATGTTCCGCTCCCCCTTCCGCGGCGTGCTTGACGTCTGTGCCACCGCCCTCTGGGGCTGCCTCGCGGCGGTGCTGTTCCTCGCCGCGTTCGCAGCACCGTTCGTGGTCGGCCTGCGTCTCGCGTCCGCCGACGAGACCTCGGCGACCGACAAGCTCCGGATCCTGTACTCGACACGGTTCACGTTCACCGACGACGGGCTCCCGCTGGTGACCGTCGAGATCATGGGCAACCGCAAGGACGTGCGGATGCGCGCGAAGGGCGGCATCGTCGTCCGTCCCGACGGTCAGGGCGGCTCGACCGTCGAGAGCGACGGCGGCGAGGCGTGGACGATCACCGCCGAGCACACGCGGCCCGCGGTGATCCACGACTGGACCGTCGTCGACACGCTGACCCCCGACGATGCCACCGGTGTTGCCGCGGCGCTCACGCGCTGGAAGGAACGTGGCTTCGAGCCGCGCTCGTTCGAGATCGGCACGATGTTCGGCGTCAATGGCGCGGTGATCGATACTCGCGAGGTCCGGATCGCGATCGATCCGGTCGCGACCGGCAAGGGCAGCGCGCGCGCGACCGAGATCGCGAAGCGGTTCGGCGTGCGCACGAGCGTGCATCAAGAGCTGGTGCGGCGCCCTGCGGGCACGATCGTGGCGAAGAGCGGCGCCACGACGATCCGCAATCCATCAGTGCTGTGGTTCACGCCGAGGCGCGGAACCGAGACGATCACCGTCGCCGATGTTCCGACCGGGACCGGCGGATCGCAGCTCGCGACGAGCACGGAGGACCGACGGTACTGGGGCGCGGTCTACGTCACGCTCGATCACGACGGGTCGCTGATCGCCGCGAACGCGGTCCCCGAGGACAAGCTGCTGGCGGGACTCGTGCCCGCCGAGATGTATCCCGATGCTCCGGCGTCCGCGCTCGAGGCGCAGGCGATCGCGGCGCGCACCGAGCTGCTGCAGAAGATCGGACGAAGAAACCTCACCGATCCGTTTCTGCTGTGCTCGACGCAGCAATGTCAGGTCTACGCCGGAGCCGGCAAGGAAGACCCTCGGACGACGCGCGCCGTCGAGAAGACGCGCGGGCTCGTGCTGCTCCGCGAGGGCGGCGGCATGGTCGACATTCGCTACAGCGCGTCGTGTGGCGGTCACAGCGAAGACAACGAGGCGATCTGGGGCGGCAATCCCGATCCGTCGTTGCGCGGCCGCGTCGATGACAGCAAGGGCGGCATCACGCGCGTGACCGACGCGAACCTCGGTGCGTTCCTCGACGCCGACGACGGCGCGTGGTGCGAGGAGAAGTCCAAGCCCGGCAAGCTCGGCAAGGGCCGGTTTCGGTGGACCGAGACGATGCGTACGGAGGATCTCGATGCGCGGATCGCCGCAGAGTTCCCGGAGATCGGGCGCGTCACCGCGCTCCTCCCGAAGCAGCGTGGCGTGTCGGGCCGGATCGGCGTCCTCGCGATCAAGGGCACCAAGGGAGTCCTCGAGGTCGCCGGCGATCTGCGGATCCGGCGCCTGCTCGGAGGCCTCAAGTCGTCGCTGTTCGAGGTCAAGCGGCAGGGCGAGGCGTGGGTGTTCCGCGGAGCTGGGTTCGGCCACGGGGTCGGGATGTGCCAGATGGGGGCGATGGCGATGGCGAGCGCGGGCAAGACCTACGCGCAGATCCTCGGGCACTACTACCGCGGCACGCACCTGCACCGTCTGTACTGATTTCGCGGTAACCGGGGGCGCCGCGCGGTACACCATGGGTGCATGCGGCTCGTCCTCGCCGTGCTCGCGCTCTGCAGCTGCAGGAGTGCCCCACCGGTTGCGGTCGAGAACCGCGGCGGGACGGCGAGGGCGAGCTGCGCCTTGCTGAATCGCATCGAGCGCGACGCCCGGCGGTACGCAGGCAGCGAACCCGAGGATCTCGGCTTCCACACGTGGTCCGAGTGGCGGATCGGGCTGCAGCTCGTCGAGCAGCGGCCCGATGGTCGGGTGCGCGGCACGCTCGCGATGGTCGGTGACGACCTGACCTGGACGTTCGATGTCGCGGGCACGTTCGATCCAGACACCTGTCAGCTCGAGCTCTTGGCTGGCCTCCGCGGACCGCTCCAGCTCGACCTCGCGATCGCAGCGGATGGCAGCGCGAGCGGACGGATCACGACGCGCGATGACACCTGGCTCGTCGGCCCGCCGTTCCCCGTGACAGCGCCCCGGTAACACGTCGATGACAGCGCGATTCGTTCCGCGCTTCGCGAGCCGGGCGTAGTATCTCGCCGCCATGCACCTCCTCCCGACGACGATGGTCGGCTCGTACCCGCGCCCCGCCTGGTTCACGCAGCAGCTCGCCGGCAAGGACGTCCTCGAGGCGTTCAAGGTCGCGGCGCATGCCGAGGCCTTCCACGATGCGACACGCGTCGTGATCAAGGATCAGGAGGACGCCGGCCTCGACATCCTGAGCGACGGCCAGATGTGGTTCGACGACTACCACATGGGTATCGGCTCGTTCCTCTGGTACTGGCTCGAGCGCACGCACGGGTTCTCGAGCGAGAAGCTGCCGCATCCCGCGCGCGACAAGGCGAAGGGGCGCGACATCTGGGCGCTCGACGAGGCTGGCGGGGTCGCCGTCGAGGGCGAGATCAAGCGCGGGCCGGTCCGGATGGCCTTGCTGCACGGCTGGGCGCAGCGCCACACCACCCGACCGGTCAAGGCGTGCATCGGCGCGGGTCCGGTGCAGCTCTCCACGCTCGCGCATTTTCGCGGCGGCCCCGTCAAGACCCGTTACGAGCTGTCGCGCGCGCTCGCCGACGTGTTCCGCGCGGAGATCGGCGAGGTCGTCGCGGCCGGCTGCAAGTACGTCCAGCTCGAGGATCTCGGCGCGTGGATGCCGCATCTGTCCGGCGCGAAGGACTACGACTGGGTGACCGAGGTCGTCGATCGCACGATGTCCGAGATCCCGCAGGGCGTGGAGCGGGCGTGGCACTTCTGCATGGGCAACGCGTGGGGTAACAAGCTCGAGGGGATGACCGCCGGCGGGTACCGCGAGATCATGCCGCACTACCACGGCGTCAAGGTCGACGCGTACGTGCTGGACTTCGCATGTCGCGAGATGGCGGACGCCGATCTGCTGCGCGCGCTGCCCGACGACAAGGCGGCCCACGTCGGCGTGATCGACGTCCGCACGCTCGAGATCGAGCACCCCGAGCAGGTCGCCGATCGCGTGCGCAAGGTGTTGAAGCACATCGAGCCTGCGCGGGTGACGCTGACCACCGACTGCGGTCTCAAGCAGCTGCCGCGCGTCGTCGCGATCCAGAAGCTGCGCGCGCTCGTCGAGGGCGCCGCGATCGTCCGCCGCGAGCTTCGCTAATCGCTCCGGATCTCGAGCACGTAGTCGAACCGCAGCGCGACGAGCTTCACGAGGAAGCCGACGTGGTCTCGCAGCCGAGCTGCGCGACCACCATCAGCAACGCGATCGCCGTGCGCCTCACCCCGTGCAGCATACCGCTACGCGAGTAGACCGCGCGCCGCCGTGAGCTACGGCCAGCCGGCGACCGGCGGCTTGACCGCCGCGAGCGCGATGTGCTGGAACCGGAACTGGCGATCGCGCTGATAGTCGCCGAGCAGCTCGAGCGCGAGCTCGTTGAAGTCGAGCGAGCGGACCCAGCGAAAGCCGCACGCGGCGAGCAGCGGCAGCACGTCGTCGGTGCCGAACTGGATCGGCTCCCCGAGCTCGCCGACGTACGCGCGCGTCTGCTGATCGGCGGGGGACAAACTCTGGCCGGTCGCGAGCTTCTTGCCGACGAAGTCAAACGCGAGCAGCGAGCGCGGATCGAGCCCCGCCGCCAGCCGTGTTGCCGTCGCGCGCACCGCTGCCTCGGTGAGGTACGGCACGACGCCTTCCCAGATCACGAGCGCGGGCTCGGCGGTGTCGAAGCCGGTCGCGGCCAGCCGCTCGATCGGATCCTCGCGCTCGAAGTTGCAGGTCACGTAGGTGGCCGCATCGACCGGATACCCGACGAGCCCCGCGAGCCGCTCGCGCTTCGCGGCCTGGGTCGCCGGATGATCGACCTCGAAGTAGCGGACGCCGGCGCGCGGGATCCGGGCCGCGCGGGTGTCATAGCCGGCGCCGAGGATCACGACCTGGCGGATCGACAAGCGATCGACTGCGAGCGCGACCAGCCGGTCGAGGTACGCGACGCGGAGCGCGAGCCAGTGCTCCATCGGTGGGAACCGCTGATCGAGGCGCTGCGCGATCTCGTGCCCGTCGGGACCGGCGATGCCCTCGGCCCAGGGATCGACGAACAGCGGCGTCGACCAGCGCGATGCCCGGGCCCGGTAGGCGCACACCATGAGAGCGGTCTTGGACGCGTCGCTATGGAGATCCATGCCCGCGGTTTATCAAGCGCCGGGCCCGGCCACCACCGACGAGGTTGTTACTTCTTCGCCTCGAGGTGCTCGACGAGGCCGTTGTAGGCGGTGGTGACGCGCATCGAGAGCTCGGTCGCCGCCTTCTGTTTCTGGGGGTTTCCGGCGTGCATGTCGGGGTGGTACTTGCGCATCAGCTGGCGGTACGCGGTCTTGATCGCGGGCATGTCGGCGCCGACCTGGAGGTCGAGCACCTTGTACCAGTCCGCGACCTGCGCGGCGACGCTGCCTGGACGCGGTGGTCGGCTGCTGCCACCCGACGACGAGCCGGTCGACGAGCCGGTCGACGAGGCTCCCCAGCTCGACGGCCCGCCCCGTGCGGCCTGCTCCTTCATCCGGCGGAAGGCCTCGTCGGCCGCCGCGCGCTGGCGTGCGGTGCGCTCGTCTCGTTCGCGGTGCACGCGGGCCGCACGCTCGCGGGCTGCGTTGTCACGGCCGGCGCGCGCGCCGGGTTCCGAGGTCGCGAGCTTCGCGAGCGGGTTATCGAGCGGGTTGCGCGGCGCCTTCTCGCGGGCCGCCTTGCGCGCGGTCAGCTCGGCCTGCAGCGCGGCACTCTCGACGTGGCTCAGCGGCTCGTCGTCGACGATCACGAGCGAGGTCAGCTTCGATAACCCGGACTGCGCGCTATCCAGGATGCGCCGCGTGATGCTCACGCGGCAGAGCGTAGCATCAGGGGCCGAACAGCGGCTGCTCGGGGACGAACACGGTGATGACCTCTTCGAAGCGCTCGTGGATGCTCTCACGCCACCGGCCATCGGCCGTCGCGTGGTCGTGGCAGCGTCCGTAGTACTCGCCGGTTTCCTCGCACGCCCAGCTCGTGTCGAACTTCGCGCAGTCGCCGGCCCACTGCATGCCACACACGCTGGTCACGCCGTCGTGACTCTCGGCGCACTGGCGCAGCGTGAACGTCGGACCGCCGGTGCCGTTTGCGAGGTCAGAGCCTCGGCAGGTCAGGGCCACCATGTCCTCGCCGTCGGGCGTGAAGATATCGCCGTAGAAGGCACCCTCCTCGTACTCGTACTTCGTCTCTTCCGCTGGCGCCATGCTGAGCGCCTCGTGGTTACCGCGCAGCGAGATGTACAGCGGCGTACCGCTGTTGCTCACGCGCGCGAGCATGCAGGCACTGACCCAGCGCTTCTCCTTGAGCGTCAGCTGGCGGGTCTCCCAGCGCGGAGCGAGCCCGATCGATCCACGCAACTCGATGGGGCTGCCGCCGGTCGGAGTCCCGACGAACGTCACGGACTCCGGGAACGCGCACGAGATCAGGTACTCGAGGATGTCGCGGCCACCGGGAATGCTGTTGTCGAGCAACGCCTGGGTCGACAGCGAGTTCAGCGCGATCTTGTTCAGCGCGATCTTGTTCAGCGCGATCTTGTTCGAGCTCGTGACCGCTTGCGTGGTGACCGAGGTCGTCGGCTCTTCGGCAGCACACGCGACGAGTGACGCCGCGATGAAGAGCATGCAAGGTACGGCGCGCATTCAACTACGATCGGGCCTGGCGTTCACGCACGCAAGATCAAGCGTAGGAGTGCTCCGTGAGGTTTGACGATGCAGGTAGGTCAGATGCCGTTGCCGACCCACAAGCCGGGGGACAGCGGATAGGGGGCCCAGCTCTCGACGTCGAGCGCCGGACCATCGACGACCTGACCGTGCAGCGTCGCCCGGGAGGATCCCAGCGCACCATGTAGGGAACCCACCCTCGCGAGGCCACTCTTCAGGACGTCGAGGTCTGTCGCCGTACGGAGCGCGACCGCGAGGATGCTGTCGGGCGCCTCGATGGCGACCGTCATCCCGGCGTGGCAGACGAGCGCCTTCACGGTGGCGAGCTCGTCGGTCGCGACCTCGGCGTAGAACGCGATGACATCGACCTCGTCGCCGACCGAGGGATGGATCACCACGCGTAGCGCATCGACGAGCTCGCGCGTGCTGGCGAACCGCGCCGCGGGATCTGACGCGAGCGCACGCGTGATCGGCTCGTCGATCGCGGGATCGATATCGACCTTGCTCGAGGGCCGCGGACGCGCTCCGTGGATCTGGAGGTAGCTCTGCACAACGCCCGGTGCACCACCGAAAGCGGGTAACCCGGTCAGCATGTGGAACGCGAGCAGACCGAGCGCATAGACGTCGGTGCGCGCATCGACCGGTTGACCGCGCATCTGCTCGGGCGCCATCGCCGCCGGCGTGCCGAGCATGCTGCGCGACGACGTCAGACCCGGTCCGGTCTCGTCGACGAGCTTGACGAGCCCGAAGTCGAGCAGCACCGGCCGGAGACGACCGTCGGGGTGGCGAGCCAGGATCACGTTCGACGCCTTGACGTCGCGATGCACCAGGCCGGCGTCGTGCGCGACCGCGAGCGCATCGCAGAGCGGCTGCAGGACCTCGAGCATCTCGGCCGGTGGGATGGCGCCGCGGTCGTGGATCGCCTCGCGCAGGCTCGGACCCTCGAGCAGCTCGAGCACGAGGTACGGCCGACCATCGCCGAGCGTCCCGTGATCGATCGCGCGGACGACATTCGGGTGGTGAAGTCGCGAGATCGCGTCGAGCTCGCGCTGGAACCGGGTCAGCGCATCGATCGACCGCACGAGCTCGAGGTGGAGGATCTTGATCGCGACGCACTCGTCGGGTTCACCGCCGGGCAACGCTGCGGTCCCCGCTCGCCAGTGTTCGCTGACTCGCTCCATCTCGGGCACCCGACAGGCACGCCACACCTGGCCAAACCCGCCCTCACCGATCAGGCGATCGAGCCGGAACCCTGGGATCTCCAGCTGTGCGCTCGCGTCCAACCCAGCTTCATTACCATCCTCGATCGGGTCACGGCGAGCGATTGCAGATCGCGTTCGTCCCTACATCGGCCGGTCTCCGCCGGGGTGTAGGGAGATCCGTCAGAAGTCGCCGAGCCGGCGAGACCAGATCGGATCGCCCGCGCCAAGCTCGAGCGCGACGTCGCGACGCGCGGCTGTGAGCAGGCCGTGCTTCGCCGCGAGATGCATCAGCTCGAGACGGGTCGGGGTGGCCAGCGGCTGCGCGCGACCGACGTCGCGGGCGATGGCGCGGTCGACCTCGGCGGCATCGCGGTGGAGAACGCCGCGCAGCACCTCGCAGATCATGGCCTCGTCCTCGTCGAGCTCGTAGGCAGCGAGCGAGGCGAGGGTCGCCTCGAGGTCCGGACGCTGATCGAGCGCGGCGAAGATCCTCGCAAGGAGCAACTCGTCGAGGCGCGTCGTGCCCTCGCCGTGACTGGTCTGCAGGGCTAGGCTCCGGCGGCCGAGGCGCAGCGCCTCGTCGAGGTGCCCTTGCCAGAGCCGATCCTCGGCGAGGTTGTATGTCGCGGCGCGCTCGATCGAAGATTGGCCAAGCTCGCGCGCGAGCTGGATCGCGACGCGAAGATCGCTTGCTACCCGCTCGATATCGCCGCGCGCCGACCACAGGATCGTACGGTTGTTGTGAGCGGCTCCGAGGTGAAATCGATCGCCGCTGCGCTCGCAGAGCGCGATCATCCGATCGAGCACGTCGTGCGCCTCGTCGAGCAAGCCCCGATCGACGAGCACGCACCCTAGCAGGAGGCCCGCGTCGACCTCGGCGCGATCATCATGCGCGGCCTGCGCGCCGGCGAGAACCGCGCGCAGCAGTGTCTCGGCGAACGCGAGCTCGCCTGCCCGGAAGGCCGCGCGCGCGGCAGCGAACTCGACGGCGATGGCGAAGCGCGCGTGGCGATCGCGATCGCGCTCGAACAGCGCACGAGCGCGCGCGGCGGCTGCCGTCGACCGCTCGAAGTCCTGGGTCCAGTCGAATGCGGTCGCCTGTTCGAGTAGCGCCTCGATCTCGAGCTCTGGATCAGCAGCATGCTGCGCGATCGCGACGGTCTCCTCGAGATCGCGCAATGCCTCGTTGACCCGCTGGAGCTGGTAGCGAGCACGCGCCCGGCCGACGAGCGCCCGGCCACGCTCGACATCGCCGGGATCGAGGTTTCGCAGCGCGCCTTGCCACGCCTGGTCGGCGTCGAGCACGCGATGCTCGCGCTGCGCGTGATCGCCGAGCGTCGCGTACGCGGCCGCCGCCGTCGCGCGATCGCCAACCGCCTCGGCGTGCCGCGCGATCCGATCGGCGACCTGCATGTTCGCCGTGTCCTTGCCACGCCAGTATTCGAGCGCGGCCTGGTGGAGCACGGTGCGCTCCGCCTCGTCGGTGGTCGCGTAGATGCCTTCCTGTAGTAGCGCGTGCGGGAACGTCCACGCGCACGGCGCCGGGGTCGCAAGGATCCCCGCGCCGGTCAGCTCGCGAAGCCCGACGTCGACGTCGATCGTGGTGGTCGCACCACCGCGCCGCTCGACGGCCTCGACCACGGCGGCGAGCTCGTCGCAATCGATCTCGTCGCCGAGCACCGCGCACACGCGGGCGAGCGCGACCAGCTCGACACTGACGTGCGCGAGCTCGCGAGCTGCCAGCCACGGACCGAGCGCGACCGGCGGCAGTGCGTCGAGTGCTGTCGTATCGAGGAAGTGTTCGCCGTTGGGCCGCGTGCGGATCGCACCGCGCTCGTGGATCTCGCGGGCCAAGGTCGCGAGGTGCATCGGGTTGCCACGCGCGATCGCCACGATCTGGCGGAGCGCCCGGAGCGGGGGGTATTCGGCGGGTCGTAGCAGCGCGGCGGTCATGGCGACCGCATCGTCCTCGGCGAGCGGCGGCAGGCGGTGGACATGATGGCGCTCCGCGCGCGCGCCGAACCCGGGCCGCCGGTGCTCGAGGCGCGGCGTCGTGAGGCCGAGGATCCACAGCGCGAGCGGCTCGCCGCCGAGCGTCGCGTATTCGAGCGCGTCGAGCAGATCGTGCTCGGCGAGCTGCAGGTTGTCGACGATGATCGCGGTCGGCCGCGCGCGGGCCGCCGCGCGGATCGCGTCGCCGACCGCGCGCACGATCGACCCCTCCAGCGTCCCGCTTTTCGGCGTACTTTCTTTGGGCGTACCCGCTTCTGGCGTACCGAAAACTGACGCGAGCGCGCTGTGACCGGGGCGCCCGGAGCCCGGTGGCGGGATCTCGGCAACATGGAGGTCGGCGCCGAGATCCCGCAGCTGCCGGCGCAGCGCACGCGCGACCGCGGTCTTGCCGACGCCGTGATCGCCGACGAGCAAGGCGATGGCCGGGCCCGCTCCGGTGAGCGCCGCCGCGGCGTCGGCTGCGAGATCGGCCAGCAGCGCGTCGCGGCCGAACAGCTGGGTGATCAGCGAGGTATCGCCAAGCATCACGAAGCCGGCGCCGAGCTCGGCGGGCCGGGTCGGCGTCTGGATCACCGCGGCGAGCGCGCGGGTCACCACGATCCCCGTCCACGGCGCGGCGGGCACCCAGGTCTCGGGCTTGTCGATCGCAGGGCCGGCGAACGTCGTGCCGCTCTCGCGGGGGACGACATGCAACGCCTCGAGGTGCAGCACGACGCGCGCGCCGGCGGCCGCGAGATCGCGTGCAGCTGCGATCGCCGCGCCTGCGGGATCGGCGTGATCGGCACCCGCGATGCCGCCGAAGACGCGGCGACCACGCTGCGAGACGATCGAGATCTTGCGTGCCGCGAGCATGCCGAGCAGCGCACGGTCGACGCGCGGGAGCTCCGCCCACAGCAGCACGACCGGCTGCTTGCCCTCGCGGATCACCGAGACCGAGTGGTGAGCGCGTTGCAGCGACGGTGTCTCGTCGCGCATTGCCGCCAGGCGCCGGCGCAGCTCGCTGGCACTCGGCGGCCGGCGGTCGGGCAGCTTCGCGAGGCAGTCGTGCACGAACGCTTCGACTGCGGATGGCACGGTGGCGAGTGCGCCAAGCGGCGGTGGCCGGAGCGCCGCGTGCGCACGCTCGAGCGCCGCACCGTCACCGATGAACGGCGGACGCCCCGCGCAGAGCTCGTAGAGCACGCAACCAAAGGCATAGAGATCGGCGCGCACGCCGGTCGAGGCCGCATCGAGCAGCTGCTCGGGCGGCATGTACTCGAGCGACCCGACCTGGACGCCAGCGCGCGTCGGATCATCAACATCGACCGGCAGCTTCCGCGCGAGGCCCAGATCGAGGATGACGACCGTGCCGTCCGGACGCACGACCAGGTTGTCGGGCTTGAGATCGCGATGCACGAAGCCGGCCGCGTGGACACGCTCGAGCGCCGCGAGGATCGCCTCGGCGACCGAGATCGCGCGGGCGATCCGCAGCGGCCCGGCTGCTATCACGTCGGTGACGCTCTTGCCGTCGATCCGCTCCATCGCGATCCACGCGCGGCCATCGGCGAGGACACCGCTGCCGTCGTGGCGCGGCACCGCCGGCGCACCGATCGCGGCGAGCGCCTCGGCCTCGCGCCGCATCCGCGATCGCGCGAGATCGTGATCGGCGTGCGCGACCTTGAGCACGACGCGCTCGCCCTCGCCATCGGTGATCTCCCACACCGCTGCAAAACCGCCGCTGCCGATGCACGCACCGAGCGGGCGCGACCACTGCGGCGGCGCACAGATCTCGCGATGCTCGGCGGGCGCGATTGGTCCTGCATGCTGCGGACACGACTGTCCGGATCGCAGACGCCGGTGACACGTCGGGCATCGAGCCACGCATCACTGTAGCTCCGCAGCGCACGCTCCGGGGCCCGGCAAGCCCTCCGACGAACATCGCGCGTGGTAGAGTTTCGCGCGCAGTGATCGAGAACGTGATCGAGGCAATGGTGGATGCGGTGCTGGTGGTGGACGTCGAGGGTCGGATCACGATGTCGAACACGGCCGCGTCGCGGGTCACCGGATACACGCCCGACCAGCTGCGCGCGATGCCCGTCGCCAGGCTACTCGCCGACGACAGCTGGGGGCTCGCGTCGAGCGTTCGCCGCCGGATCGAGGACGGCGCCGTGCTGCGCCGCGAGGAGTCGTGGCTCGTGACCTCAGGCGGCGATCGCGTGCCGGTCTCGGTGACCGGCTCGCCGGTGAGGACGGCTTCGGGCGGGCTGCACGGGATCGTGGTGGTCGCGCGCGATATCCGCGAGATGCGCCAGCTGCTCGCCGATAAAGAAGCCGAGATCCGGCTTCGGCGCACCGCCGAGGCGGAGTTGCGCACGCTCAACACCACGGTCGAGGACCAACTCGAGCAAACCCGGGCGTCCCTGCTGCTCGCCGAGCGCCGCGCCACGCTCGGCACGCTCGCCGGCGGGGTCGGCCACGAGCTGCGCAACATCGCCCAGATCCAGCTCGCCGCTGTCGACGAGCTCGCGTCGGCGCTCGCCTCGAACGAGGACGTCACCGAGCTCGCGCGTTCGCTCCTCCCGGACCTCGAGCGCGTGGCCGAGCACATCTCGACGCACGGCGCGCGCCTGATGTCGCTCGCGCGCCCTGGCCCCGATCGCGTCGACGCGTTCGATCTCAACGTGGTCGCGCGCGACGTCGTGACGATGCTGCGAGGCGCCGGCAAGCTGCGCAGGCTCGCGGTACACCTGCAGCTAGGCGACGAGCCGCTGACCGTCACCGTCAACCGCACCCGGATCGAGCAGATCCTCGTGAACCTCCTCGTCAACGCGATCGACGCGTTCGACACGCCTGGTGATCTCGAGCGCGGCTCGATCACGGTGTCGGTCCATCCGAGCGCTGATGGCAAGCGCGTCGTCTGCGAGGTGACCGATACCGGCACCGGCATTCCGCAGGAGAACCTCGCCCGGATCTTCGAGTCGTTCTTCACGACGAAGCCCGAGGATCGAGGCACCGGCCTCGGGCTGCCGGTCGCGCGCGCGATCGTCGAGAGCTATGGCGGCAAGCTGCTCGTGCGCAGCGAGCTCGGGATCGGCACGACCTTCACGTTCGATCTGCCGCGGTGAGGCGCGGTGAGGCGCGGTGAGGCGTGGTGAGGCGCGGTGAGGCGCGGTGAGCCGTCGGCTGGCCGTCAGCTGCCCGGCATCAGCTCGACGGTACTATCGCCAACGCGGTTGCCCACGAGCATCCGGTAATCCGTGCCCCACTGTTCCACGATCAACGTGTCATCGCCGGGCGCGTTGTAGAGCCACCACCGGCACCGCTCGACGTGACCCTCGGGCCGCCCCTTCTTCAACGCGCCGAGCCCGCCGACGTCTCCGAATAACTGGCAGGTCGCGGCGCCGCGCTTGTCGAGCGCGTAGCGGACCTCGCCGATCACGATCGCCTCGGGCGGATAGCCCGAGATCGGCGTCGTGGTGTCCTGCACCAGCACGCGGGTCGATGACGCGGACGCGCGCTCGATGCCGACGACGAGCCACTTGACGTCGTCGCCGTCGACGATCCGCCCGGCCATCCAGCGATGGCCGTCCTCGTCGTAGGCGATCATGCCCTCGCACAGGAAGTCCTTGCCGTCGTACGTCAGCACGTCGTCGACGCGGAGGTCGCGGATCGTGCGCTCGAGCAGGTTGTCCCCGGATGACGGCAACATCTGTTGCCGTCTCGGATGCCCTCCACCGCTGCCGAGCTGCTTGCGACTCCTGGCCGCGATCGCGACGGCCGAGATGCCGCCTACCACGGTGAGCAAGACGAGCAAGATCCAGATCACGGACCGAGACTATCCACAGCTGCGCGCGTCAACGCAACGCGGCGTGACGCTTCGTGAAGATGGCGCTCGACGCGTTGACAACGTCGGCGCCCAAACGTACACCGAACGCCGCCCCTCCCCGAGGAGAAGTCATGGTCGCGATATCTCAGTACGGCGCGCCCGGTGAACCAGACGATCTGCGTCGCGTCCTCGACGACGACGGCAAGCCGCTGCCCGGCGTGAAGGTGCCGAGCATTCCGGAAGCCACGCTCATCCGGATCTTCGAAGTCATGTTGCTGACCCGGATCATGGATGACCGGATGATGCGGCTGCAGCGCCAGGGACGCCTCGGCTTCTACATGAAGTCGATCGGCGAGGAGGCGAGCCACTTCGCCGTCGCGCCGCTGCGCACGGCCGACTGGATCTTCCCGAGCTACCGCGAGCAAGGCGCGTGGTTCTGGCGCGGCTACACCGTGCAGCAGTTCATCGATCAGCTGTTCGGCAACGAGGACGACCCGATCAAGGGTCGTCAGATGCCGGTGCACCACTCGGCAAACTGGCTGAACCTCGTCTCGATCAGCTCGCCGGTCGGGACGCAGATCCCGCAGGCCGTCGGCGCCGCCTACGCCGCCAAGGTGATGGGCAAGGACGACGTCTCGATGGTGTACTTCGGCGAGGGGACGTCCTCGACGGGCGAGTTCCACGTCGGCATGAACTTCGCGGGCGTCTGGAAGGCGCCGTGCGTCTTCATCTGCCGCAACAACGGCTGGGCGATCAGCGTGCCGGTCACGACGCAGACCGCGGCCAAGACGTTCGCGAGCAAGGCCGTCGGGTACGGCATGCCCGGCATCCGGGTCGACGGCAACGATCTGCTCGCGGTGTGGCAGGTTGCGAGCGAGGCGATCGAGCGCGCCCGCGCCGGCGACGGCCCGACGCTGATCGAGGCGCTGACGTACCGCGTGCAGGGTCACTCGAGCTCCGACGATCCGAGCGTCTATCGCGATCCCAAGGAGCCGGAGATCTGGGAGAAGAAGGATCCGTTGAACCGGCTCCGCGGCTACCTCCGCCACAAGGGGATGTGGAACGAGGCGCGCGAGACCGAGCTGTCCGCCCAGTACAACCAGGAGATCACCGACGCACTCGCGGCGTCGGATGGCAAGCACGCTCCGCCGATCGAGTCGATCTTCGACGACGTCTACGAGGAGCTGCCGTGGAACCTGCGCGAGCAGCGCGAGTACCTCATGGCGCAGGCCCGCAGCAAGAACCCGCATCATCACGGTTAGGACGGTCAGGTCTCCATGCCCACGATGAACATCATCGAAGCCGTCCGCGACGCCCTGCGCATGCAGATGCGCGTCGACAAGCGCGTCGTCGTGCTCGGCGAGGACGTCGGTAAGTTCGGCGGCGTCTTCCGCGCCACCAGCGGTCTCTACGACGAGTTCGGCGGCGAGCGCGTGATCGACACGCCGCTCGCGGAGGCCGGCATCATCGGGACCGCGATCGGGATGGCGCTCTACGGCCTACGGCCGGTCCCCGAGATCCAGTTCAGCGACTTCATCTTCCCGGCGTTCGATCAGATCGTGAACGAGCTGGCGAAGTTCCGGTATCGCTCGGGCGGTCAGTATCCCTGCCCCGTCGTGATTCGCACGCCGGTCGGCGGTGGCATCCGTGGCGGCCACTACCACTCGCAGTCGCCGGAGACGCTGTTCATCCACACGCCCGGCCTCAAGGTCGTCGCGCCGTCGAACCCGTACGACGCGAAGGGCCTGCTCCTCGCGTGCATGCGCCAGAACGATCCCGTGCTCTTCATGGAGCCCAAGCGGATCTATCGCGCGAGCAAGGGCGAGGTGCCCGAGGGCGACTACGTGATCGAGATCGGCAAGGCGTCGGTCACCCGCGAGGGCTCGCAGGTCACGCTGCTCGCGTGGAGCGGCATGGTGTCGATCGCCGACGAGACCGCGAAGCAGGCCGAGGCCGCCGGGATCTCGGTCGAGGTCGTCGACCTGCGCACGCTGATGCCGTTCGACATCGACACGATCCTCACGAGCGTCAAGAAGACCGGGCGCTGCGTGATCGTCCACGAGGCCCCGCGCACGTGCGGCTTCGGCGCCGAGCTGATCGCGTCGATCCAGGAGCGCGCGATGGAGTACCTCGAGGCGCCGATCATGCGCGTCACTGGCTTCGACACGCCGTTCCCGTACAGCCTCGAGCACGAGTACCTGCCCAACCCCGATCGCGTGCTCGGCGCGATCCGCCAGACGCTGGAGTGGTAGCGATGGCCTTCGACTTCTACATGCCCGATATCGGTGAAGGCGTCGTCGAGGGCGAGATCATCGCGTGGAAGGTGAAGGAAGGCGACAAGGTCAAGCTCGACCAGCCGATCGTGGAGGTGATGACGGACAAGGCGACCGTCGAGCTGCCGTCGCCGCGCGCCGGCACGATCGCGAAGATCAACTACAAGGACGGCGAGATCTGTCCGGTCGGCAAGGTGCTCGTCGTGATCGACGAGGAAGGCGGCGCCGCGAAGCCGGTAGCGAAGGCCGGACCGGCGGCAGTACCCGCGAAGGGCAACGGCAACGGCGGCAAGCCGCAGGCCCAGATCGTCGACGACAGTCCGCGCACCAAGCCGGCGACCCAGCAGGTGATGCACCGCCAGGTCGGATCATCTGTCCTTTCGGCAATCTCGCCGCCGATGTCGTCCACGCCCGCGATGGCCGGCGGCGGCATCCAGGTCGTCGATGCGACCGCGGATCGGCCGCGTGTGCTCGCGACGCCCGCGACCCGCCGGCTCGCGCGCCAGCTCGGCGTCGAGATCGGCCGCGTCCCGCCGACCGGCAAGCACGGCCGGGTCACCACCGACGACGTCAAGCAGTTCCAGCGCAGCGGCCAGACGAGTGGATCGACCGCGCTGACGACGGCGACGCCGCGCCACGCGCCGATGTCGATCCCGCGGCCAACCCTCGGCTACGAGGAGGAACGGATCCCGCTGCGCGGCATGCGCAAGCGGATCGCCGACTCGATGTCGCGCTCGGTCCACACCGCCGCGCACTTCACGTATGTCGAGGAGATCGACATGACCGAGCTCGTCGCCGTGCGTGACCGCGCGAAGGCGCGGGCCGCCGATCGTGGCGTCAAGCTCAACTACCTGCCGTTCATCGTCAAGGCCGTGGTCTCGGGCCTCAAGAAGTGGCCGGCGCTCAACGCGAGCCTCGACGAGGCCACGCAGGAGATCGTTCGCAAGAAGTACTATCACATCGGGATCGCGGCCCAGGGCCCGCAGGGCCTCGTGGTCACCGTGATCCGCGACGCCGACATGCGCTCGATCTTCGATCTGTCGCGCGAGATCGATCGGCTCGCCGAGGCGGTGCGCACGAACACCGCGACCCGCGACGAGCTCTCGGGCTCGACGTTCACGGTAAGCTCGCTCGGCAAGCTCGGCGGCGTGCTCGCGACGCCGATCATCAACTTCCCCGAGGTCGCGATCATCGGCGTCCACAAGATCGAGGAGCGCCCGGCGGTCCGCAACGGCCAGATCGTGGCGCGCCACCTCATGAACCTGTCGATCTCGGTCGATCATCGCCTCGCCGACGGCTGGGACGGCGCGATGTTCCTGCAGGACGTCAAGCTGCTGCTCGAGGACCCGACGACGATGTTCATGGAGATGGTCTAATTCCGCCTGTGAGCGCGCGCGACGCCAAGCGGGCCGCGTACCTCGTCACCCGCTTCGGCATCTACGAGGGCGACGACGACGACGATGCCGCCGAGACCGAGCTGCTGCGGATGGGTGCGCGCGCGGTGCCGGCACTGATCGCTGCGCTCTCGCCGCGCGGGTACGGCTACCGGGCCGCAATGGTCCTCACCGAGCTGGGTGCGCCGCATGCCCGGCCGGCGATCCCCGTGCTCGCGAAGTACGCACGGAGGTCGGGCACGGGCTTCCTCCACGTGTGGTCGGCGCGTGCGCTCGGCGTCCTCGGCGAGCTCGACACCGTGTTCGCGCTCGCGAAGCGCGAGCCCACACACTATGCGGCGGTCGTCGGGCTGGGGATGGCGCGCCCGGCGAGCTATCGGCTGTTCGACGAGCTACTCGACCGCAACGACGCGAAGCTCACCAAGCTGATCGCGAACGAACTCGCGCCCGGCAGCGCCGCGTACGAGCCCGCATCGCGGGATTTTTCGCTGCTCGCCGCTGCTGCCGCCAGCCCACACGAGGTGATCCGCAAGGACGTGGCGTGTGCGCTGAGTGACTTTTCACGAGGCAGCGACAAGGCACGCGCGGTTCCGGTGCTCGCGAGCATGCTGACCGACCGCTCTCCAGAGGTCCGCCGGCTCGCCGCGCTCAACCTCGGGTTCTGTCGGGGGCACGCGCGTGGCGTCATCGACCAGCTGAAGCCGCTGCTGAAGGACCGCGTGAAGAAGGTCCGCGACACCGCCAAGGAAGCGATCGCCGAGATCGCGAAGCGACGCCCCGGCACCTAGCCCGGTCGCGGTCGCCAGCGCACCAGCTCGCGGAGGTGCACGCGCCACGGCGTCGCGCACAGATACGGCTGCGGTCGCTCGCGGTGGGTCACGATCCACGCGAACACCGCGAGGCCCGCGAGCACGGTCGCGATGCAGCCCCACTGTGCCGGCGTCAGCCCCGCATAGCGCGGGTCACTCGTCGCGGGGCGCAGCAAATCGAGGAAGAATCGCGGCACCGCGTAGCCGACCGCGACGAACCCGACGTACCAGCCCGCGGGGCGCGGCGTGCGCAACATGATGATCGAGATCGCGAGCAGCACGAGCCATAGCGCCATCTCGTAGAGCCCGAGATCGTGATGTGGCCCGACCACGCCGGCCGGGTTGCCCGCCGGAAAATCGACGGCGAGCGCGAAGTCCGTCGCGACCCCGACGTGATCGTGCACCGACGCGCAGCCGGCGCGCCCGAACACGAGGAACACGACGACGCCGAGCGCGCCGACATCGGCGAACCGCAGCCGTGCGATCCGATTGCGATGCGCGAACACGAGGAACCCGAGGGTGCCGCCGAGCAAGCCGCCGTAGGACGAGATCCCGGCGAACGGGTTCACGAACCGCCACACCGCGTCGGGCTGCGCTGACCAGCCGGGCTGGTAGAGGAAGAGATCGACGTAGTGCGCACCGAGCACGGCGCCGATGCCGCAGTGGATCGCCATGCCGTGGAGGCGCGCCGGATCGAGGCCGAGCTTCTCGCCGTGCCGCCAGCTCGCGGTGATCGCGAAGCCGAGCCCGACCATCGCGAGGACTCCGAACGACGTGATCGGCCCCCACGTGGGTGGCTCGAGATAGGGGAGCATCCGGAGGCTCGAACCGCGCCGCCCGGCCCGGCATTCCGGCCAGGGCCAGAGTCTCGATCGACCGTGCTCGATCTCGCGCGGCGGCCGTAGTACGACGACGCCATGAACGACGGTGGCATCTGGTACATCGGCCTCAACGGCCAGCAGCAAGGTCCGCTCGGCACCCAGCAGGTCCTCGAGATGATCCGCACCGGGCAGCTCAACCAGACCGCGTACGTCTACGGGCAATCGCAGCCCGCGTGGACCCCGATCGCGCAGGTCTCGGCGTTCTCGCCGATGTTCCACGCCGCGCAGCAACCGCCGCCACCGCCGCCGGCAGGCCCGGCGCCGCTGGTCGCCGACCAGATCGACTTCGAGGTGTTCGGTGCCGACATGCAGTTCGTCGAGATCGTGCTCGATCCCGGCGAGGCCGCGGTCGCCGACGCCGGCGCGTTGTTCTACATGGACCCCGGGATCAAGATGGAGGCGATCTTCGGCGTCGGCGCCTCGCAGGCGCAGCAGCCAGGCTTCGCCCACAACGTGGCCGCCGGGGCCAAGCGCGTGCTCACCGGTGAGTCGCTCGTCATGACGGTGTATGGCAACGGCGCGCAGCAGCGGCAGAAGGTGGCGTTCGCGGCGCCCTACCCCGGCAAGATCATCCCGATCGATCTACGCCAGCACGCGGGCTCGCTGCTCTGCCAGCGGGACGCATTCCTGTGCGCGGCGAAGGGCATCTCGGTCGGCATCGCATGGAACCAGAAGGTCGGCGCCGGGCTGTTTGGCGACGACGGCTTCACGCTCGAGAAGCTCGAAGGCCAGGGCCTCGCGTTCGTCCATGCGGGCGGGACAGTCGTCGCGAAGGAGCTCGCGGCCGGCGAGACGCTGCGCCTCGAAGCCGGCTGCCTCGTCGCCCTCGAGCAGCGGGTCACCTACGACATCCAGCGGGGCGGCGGGTTCAAGAGCGCGCTGTTCGGCGGCGACGGGTTGATCGTGGCGACGCTGACGGGCCCCGGCCGGGTGTGGCTGCAGTCGCTACCGTTCTCGAGGCTCGCCGGCCGCATGCTCGCCGCCGCGGGCTCCGCCGGCTTCGGCCGCGGGCCCATCGCCTGAACGGATCCCTACGGCGACGGCGCGCGGTGCCAGATCCAGTGCCAGCGGTGGTAGTCGCGTGCCGCGAGACCGTACCGATCGCGTGCGATCCCGCGCGGGATCGTGAACTTGGCGGGGAGTCGATAGCCGCGAAGCGGTCCGCCGTCGTACAGCGGCAGCGGATCGGGCATGTACGGGAACACCAAATCGGGTAGCGGCGTGCCCGCACGGATCGCGTCGCTCAGCAGCTGCAAGATCGTGGCGCACTCCTCGTCACTCCACTCGCCTTCGCTCGCTAGCTCGAGGTCGTAGCCATCGGGATAATCGACCCCCGACTCGATCGCACCGTCATCGATCGACACGCTCAGGGTGCCGTGGCGATAGCGCACGTAGTAGTGGTGATCGCCGAAGTCGACCTCGTACTGCACGGGGTGCCCGCCGCCGCCCACGAACGGGAGCATCGGATCATCGGCGTCACGTGCGCGCGGGAAGCTGTACTCCGCGGCGAGGAGCAACAGGCGCTCGATCGCGTCAGGATCGGTGAGGCCGCTCGGGCTCGTGCGATCGTGGTGGTCGAGGATGATCAGCTCGCCACGTAGATCACCATTCGCCAGCAGCCAGTCCGCGATCACGAGCTGGGGCGCTTCGTCGTCCGGGTCCGCAGTGATCGCGGCGAGCAGATCGCCTGCCGGACTCGCCTCGCGCATGCCCGAGATCCTGGCACAGGCGGCGCCTCGTCGCCGTCGATTACTCGCCGCACGGGCGCCATCTCGAGACGCCCGTGGTGGACGCCGCTGGAAGCTGCCGATAGATTCTGCGGCATGGTCCACGCCGCCTCGGGGGCACCGCGCACGGGTGCCTTCGCGTACTTCGATGGCGACGAGGCCGCGAAGACGACGGGCCTGTTCCAGCTGCTCCGCGAGGATGGCACCGCCGTCGACGATGCGGCGCTCGCCACGCTCGATCGCGCGCTCGCGCGCCGGCTGTTCGAGGGCATGTTGCGGATCCGCGTCACCGACGCGCGCATGATGGCGCTCCAGCGCCAGGGCCGGATCGGGTTCTATGGCGAGGCGGTCGGTCAGGAGGCCGCGGTGGTCGGCTCCGCCGCGGTGAGCCAGCCGCAGGACTGGATCGTGCCCGCGTTGCGCGAGGCCGGCGTCGGGCTCTACCGCGGGATGACCACCGACTCGTACATCGCGCAGATCTACGGCAACGCCGCGGACCCGACGAAGGGTCGCCAGATGCCGTGTCACCCATGCGACCGCGAGCACCACTACGTCGTGATGTCGTCGTGCGTGTCGACCCAGATCCCACATGCCGTCGGCATCGCGATGGCGATGAAGTTTGCCGGAGACCGCGACAAGATCTGCTTCGGCTACATGGGCGATGGCGGCACGAGCGAGGGCGACTTCCACACCGCGCTGAACTTCGCCGGTGTCTACAAGGTGCCTTGCGTGCTGATCTGCCAGAACAATCAGTGGGCGATCTCGACGCCCGGCAAGCTGCAGACCGCGTGCGAGACGATCGCCCAGAAGGGCATCGGCTACGGCGTCGAAGCGATCCGCGCCGACGGCAACGACGTGCTCGCCGTCTACCACGCGGTCGCGTACGCGGCCGACAAAGCGCGCGCGGGCGGCGGGCCGACGTTCGTCGAGCTGATGACGTACCGGGTCAGCGCGCACACGTCGTCGGATGATCCGTCGAGGTATCGCGACGAGACTGTCACCGAGATCTGGCGCGGGCAGCGCGATCCGATCCGCCGGCTCGAGGCCTATCTCGTCAAGCGCGGCTGGCTCGCGACCAGCGAGCGCGAGGCGATCGCGGAGCGGATCGAGGCCGACGTGCGCGACGCGATCGCGCGCCAGGAAGCGATTGGCGCGCCGGCGCTTGGCACCTTGATCGACGACGTCTTCGAGGAGCCGACGTGGCTACTCCGCGAGCAGCTCGCGGCGATCGCCGACGGACCGCGCGTCAAGAACCCGCACCACCGCTGAGCCTGCGACAGCCCCTGCGAGCTCCGCGCAGCGCGACACCAAGACGGGTGCGACACCGCAGCGCGACGGCGAACGCTACGAGTCGTCAGCAGCGCGTCGTGGAATCGCGCGCGGGGTGTCCGCATAGATGAAGCATGCGCACACCACGGGGCTGGCTTCACGCAACACTCCTCGCGACGGCTCTCGCCTCGCCGATCTCGGCGCTAGGAGGCTGCTCCCACAACCGACCGACCCACGTCGACGGCGGCGTGCTCGGCCGGGTCGTGATCTATCGCAACGGCGTCGCGTTCTACGAGCGTCACGCCCTCGTCGAAAATGGCCGGGTCAGCGTCCGGGTGCCGCGCGACCGCGTCGATGACTTCCTGAAGTCGCTGACCGTGGTCGATCCGACGACACGCAAGCCGCTGTCGGTGACGATCCCGCGCAAGGAGGCAGACGACGGCAGCTACCTGACGATGACCCTCGAGACGCCGGATCGCCGGCAGGCGCGCGTGCTGCTGACCTACGTGACCGAGGCGCCGGCCTGGAAGCCGAGCTACCGCGTCGTCGTCGGCACGGCCGGCAAGGTGATGCTCGAGGGCTGGGCGATCGTCGACAACACGACCAGCGAGGACTGGAAGGGCGTGCTCGTTGGCGTCGGCGCGAGCTCGGCCCTCGCGTTCCGCTATGACCTGTGGAGCGTGCGGCAGATCGATCGCGATCTGCTCGCCGGCGAGGAAAAGTTCGCGATCGCGCCGCCGACCGCGCTGTCGCCATATTCCGAGACCTCCGCCGAGGAGCTCGTCTCGCTCGACGCCAGCGAGCTGCGCGCGGACGCGAAGGGTGTCTCGTTCTCGGGCTCGACGAGCGCGGAGAACACGTTCGTCCTCGATGGTACGGTGAAGAATCCGGGGTCGCTGCGCGGCGCGGTGACCGACGCGAACAACGGCGAGAAGCTCGCCGGCGTCACGGTCGTCGCGAATTCGCCGACCAACAAGATCTCGAACGTCGTGGTGATCACCGACGAGGCTGGCAACTATCAGCTCGAGAACCTTCCCGCCGGCAGCTACTCGCTCGACTTCTATTACGCCGACACCAACATCAAGCGGAACAACGTCACGGTGCAGGCTAACCAGGTGACGCCGGTGTTCCAGAAGCTGAAGCCGAGTGGACACGGCGGCGAGGCGATCCGGATCACCGACAGCGCACCGACGATCGATCCGACATCGACGCGGCACGGCGTCACGATCAGCAAGAGCTACACGAGATCGATCCCGGTGCCCGGGCGCACGTTCTCGGAGTCACTCGGCTCGGCGGCCGGCAGCTACAGCGTCGATGGCATCAACACGAGCGGGTCGTCGGGCGGTGGCAGCTACGAGGCGCCGAAGCCACCGCCGCCGGTGCGCCGTGGCGACGAGAAGCTGAAGGCGATCGCGCAGCGCATCATCAAGGACAAGCGCGACGTCGTGATCGAGGTGCGCGGCGCCCGGGGGACCGAGGCGCAGGCATCGGCGCGTGGCGCCGCGGTCAAGAACAAGCTCGTCGACGACGGCGTGCCGGCGTCGCGGATCCACATCGTGCCGAAGCTCGGCGACGGCGAGCCCGAGGCGGTGCGGGTCGTCGCGGTCGCGCCGCAACCGAAGCAGCCGGCCGCCCAGGGTGCCGCGCGGATCCCGCCCGGCGACACGCCCGTCGGCGAGAGTCACTTCATGGCCGACCGGCCGATGACCGTGCGATCGGGCTCGAGTGCGATGGTGTCGATCATGCACGGCGAGACCACGGGCGGCGTGGTCTACGTGTTCGACCCGATCTCCGAACGTGGCGACCAGCGCTTCGCCTTCAAAGCGGTGCGCCTCGACAACCCGACCGGCGATACGCTCGAGCCCGGCCCGGTCACGGTCTACGGCGACGGCCGGTTCATCGGCGAGGGCATCACCGAGCCGGTGCCACCGCACGCCGCGGTCGTCGTGCCGTTCGCGCTCGACAAGCAGATCGTCGTCGAGCGCACCGGCTCCGAGGAGGATCGGATCGCCAAGCTCGTGACGGTCCAGCGCGGCGTCGTGACCGCCGAGGTCCAGCACCGGCGCAATACAAAGTTCGCGGTGACGAGCCGGCTCGCGGTGCCGACGACGGTGTATCTACGCCATCGGCTCGAGGCGGGCTGGGCGCTCGTCGATGCGCCGGCGAAGCCGCTCGAGGTCGGCGACTCGAAGCTGTTCGCGATCACGGTGCCCGCGGGCGAGACCACGCGCGTGACGATCGCCGAGGCGACGCCGGTGCAGCGCACCTTCGATCTGAGCTCGGAGGCCGCGCTCGGGATGATGAAGGTCTTCATCGCCGAGCCCGCGGCGTCGCCCAAGTTGCGGGCGCAGATCGATGCGCTGCTCGCGACCCATCGCGGCGCGGCCGATCTCGGAGACCGGATCCAGACCCTGCGCGATCAGCTCGGCGAGTATCGGTCGCGGTCGGGCGAGCTCCACGCCCAGGTCGTGACCCTCAAGGCGGTGCGGACCGGCGGCGATCTGATGGCGTCGCTCCGCAGCAAGCTGGCCGAGATGTCCGACCGCGTGCAGCGAGCGACGATCGAGATCGTCGAGACCCAGGAGAAGCTGATGCTCGCGCGCGTCAAGTTCCAGAATCAACTATCCGACCTGAAGCTGACCGACGTCACCGCTCCCGAGCTCTCCCGACGCTAGGAGCGGAGGTCACCGCGACCGCGCGTGCGTGGTATGAGACGCGCATGCCCGAGCAACGCTTCGACGCAGTCGTCATCGGCGCCGGCCCCGGCGGCTATCCCGCCGCAATCCGGCTCGGTCAACTGAAGGTCAAGACCGCGATCATCGAGCGCGAGTACATGGGCGGCGTCTGTCTGAACGTCGGGTGCATCCCGTCGAAGGCCGTCATCCATGCCGCGAAGACGTACGAGAAGCTCGGCAAGACCGAGGACATCGGCATCTCGATCCAGGGCAAGCCATCGCTCGACATGGCGAAGCTGCAGGCCTGGAAGGCCGGCGTCGTCACCAAGCTGACGACCGGCGTGCGCACGCTGCTCAAGGGCAATGGCGTCGAGATCATCGAGGGCACCGCGAAGCTCGAGAAGGCCGGCCCCGACGGCCACCGGATCACGGTGCAGACCAAGACCGGGCCGCAGACGGTGATCGCGAAGAACATCGTGATCGCCACCGGCTCGCGACCGATGGAGATCCCCGGCTTCAAGGTCGACCAGCAGCGCGTCCTCGACTCGACCGGCGCCCTCGCCCTCGCCGCCGTGCCGCCGCGCATGATCGTGATCGGCGGCGGCTACATCGGCCTCGAGCTCGGCATGGTCTACGCGAAGTTCGGCACCAAGGTCACCGTCGTCGAGGCCACCTCGCGCTTGCTCGGCTCGATGGACAAGGACTGCGTCGCGGTTGTCGAGCGCAAGCTCAAGAAGATGGGCGTCGAGGTGATGCTCGACACCAAGGCGATGAGCTGGGAGGACAAGGGCGATCGCGCCGTCCTCACCGTCGAGCTCAAGGACGGGAAGTCCGCCACGATCGACACCGACAAGATCCTGCTGTCGATCGGCCGCCGCCCGAACACCGAGGACCTCGGCCTCGACGCCCTCGGCGTCAAGCTCGAGCGCGGCTTCATCGTCGCCGACGATCACCTGCGCACCAACGTCGGTGGTGTCTACGCGATCGGCGACGTCATCGGCGGCATGATGCTCGCGCACAAGGCGACCAAGGAGGGCGAGGTCGTCGCCGAGATCATCGCCGGCCACAAGGTCGCGTTCGACGTCCGCACGATCCCCGCCGTCGTGTTCACCGACCCCGAGATCGCGTCCACCGGCCCGACCGAGGAGGAAGCCAAGGCCAGGGGCCACGCGACCCTCAAGGTCGGCAAGTTTCCGTTCGCTGCCCTCGGTCGCGCGCTCTCCGTCAACGACACCGAGGGCTTCGTCAAGGTCATCGCCGACGGCAAGACCGGCGAGCTGCTCGGCGTCCACATCGTCGGCAACGGCGCCAGCGATCTGATCTCCGAGGCCGCGCTCGCCATCGAGATGGGCGCCGTCGCCGATGACCTGCGGCTCACCATCCACCCGCACCCGACGCTGTCGGAGGCGCTGATGGAAGCTGCCGCGGTCGCCCTCGGCGAGGCGATCCACGTCATCAACCGCTAGGGACGGTCTCCACTAACTAAACTTGCGGTGCGCAAGTCACCGCAAACATTGACGTGAATGGGGACGGTCTCCACTAGCTCAACTAGCGGTGCGCAAGTCGCCGCAATCTTTGACGTGAATGGGGACGGTCTCCATTCACTCAACCAACGGGCGTAAGAGCTCGTCGCTGGTGAGTAAATGGAGACCGTCCCCGAGTGGCACCACGATTTCGCGCAGATGCCGATCGATAGTTGAGTAAGTAGAGACCGTCCCCGATCCAGGTAAAGACCGTCCCCTACTGCTCAACGTGCAGGTCTCGGCCGGAACGGTCTCGTACGGCCGGCAGTCATAGGCGGCCTCGGTCGGTGCCGCGCCGAACTTCACGGACATGTCGACACCAGCTACTGCGCTTGTCGGGGTCTGATGCCACCGCGCCTCGCAACGCCAAGGACACCGAGGTGCGCTACGGTCGCCGCATGAAAGCCTTCACGTTATTCGCGTTGCTTGCATCACTTGTTTTGCTCGGCCAGACCGCCTCGGCGGACGTCGCGTGGGAGTCCAAGGGCTGGGTCAAGCTTGGCGAGCGCGACGTCGATGGCAGGCTCGACAAGGACACCATCACGGTCGGCGCCTACGAGGGGAAGTTCAGCAAGCTGACCCTCGTCGTCGACAAGAGCGATCTCGAGCTCCTCGACTTCGAGATCACCTTCGGCAACGGCCAGAAGCACAACCCGAACGTGCGCCACCTGTTCAAGGAGGGCGCGCGTACCCGCGTGCTCGATCTCCCCGGTGACGAGCGCGTGATCAAGTCGATCGCGCTGAAGTACAAGAACATCGCCGGCGGCGGTCGCGCGCAGGTCCAGGTCTGGGGCTGGCGGACCGATGGCGTCGGCGCCGGCAGGCCGTCCGCGGCGATGTGGGACTCCAAGGGCTGGACCAAGCTCGGCGAGCGCGCCGTCAACGGCCGCGTCGACAAGGACCGCATCAAGGTCGCCCGCAAGAAGGGCACGTTCCAGAAGATGACGGTCGTCGTCCTCGACAGCGATCTCGATCTCCTCGACTTCGAGGTCAAGTTCGGCCGCGGCCCGGTGTGGAACCCGAACGTCAAGCACACCTTCAAGGAGGGTCAGCGCACCCGCGTGCTCGACTTTCCCGGCGACGAGCGGGTCATCAAGCACATCGATCTGAAGTACGCGAACATCGCCGGCGGCGGCAAGGCGAAGGTTCAGGTCTGGGCGAAGTGACCGAGCCCTGGCGCGTCCTCGATCTCGGCGTCGCGTCCTACCGCGACGTCTGGGCGCAGCAGATCGCGCTCGTCGAGCAGTGCCAGGCCGGTGATGTCCCCGACACGCTCGTCATCGTCGAGCATCCGCATGTCTTCACGCTCGGCCGCCGCCGCGAGGCCGCGCAGAACGTGTTGCTTGCCGGCGATGTCGAGGTGATCGAGATCGAGCGCGGCGGCGACGTCACCTATCACGGACCGGGCCAGCTCGTTGCGTACCCGATCCTGCTGCTCCGCGACGGCGAGCGCGACCTCCACCGCTTCCTGCGCAACCTCGAGGAGGCCGTGATCGCCACGTGCA
>JBKJUF010000223.1:0-46412 GCA_046590445.1 Kofleriaceae bacterium | reverse complement strand
CGCTCGCGTCTTCCGACGCGAGCGCGTTGGAAGCGAGCCTCGCGGCGAACCCCAACGATGTGCGCGCCCGTGTTGTGTTGCTCGGCTACTACTCCGTCGATCGGAAGGGCTCTCTGAAGGCGCGGAATGCTCACGCGTTGTGGCTAATCGCGCATCATCCCGACTTGGACCTCTCGGTGTTCACCCGGATCGATGAGGCTTTCTCACCCGAAGAACATGCGGAAGCAAAACGACTTTGGCGCGTGGCACTCGAACAACAGCCAAGCAATTCGAGAGTGCTGAAGGCGGCCAGCCAATTCTTCATGTTCGCCGACCGTGCCTTCGCGAAGGCGCTGCTTCGGCGCGGAGTGATGCTCGAACCCGATGGTGCCGATTGGCACGAATCCATCGGCGACCTGTGCATGCTCGATGTTCGACACGAGCGTGTGGACTCCGAACGTGCAGAGAGAGCGCGCGAAGCGCTCGGCGAGTTCCAGAGAGCGCTGGATCTCGAGTCCTCGGAGACGAGGCGGTACGGGCTGGTGATCGCCGCTGGCGAGGCCGCTGTTTTCGCGGACGATCACGACCGTGCAGCGGCCTACGGGGAACAGCTGCTCGCCGATGCACCCAAGCACGAAGGGGGCTGGATCCACGGTAATGGACTGCATCATGGTCACATCGTGCTCGGCCGGGTCGCGCTCGCCCGCGATGACGTTCGATCGGCGAAGGAACACCTGCTCGCTTCAGTACAAGGTCCGACGTCGCCGCAACTCGGCTCGTTTGGCCCGGACCAGGAGCTCGCGGTTGCACTGCTCGCGCGGGGAGAACGCGACGCGGTGCTCGCTTATGCCGAGGCGTGCAAGCACCGGTTCGGCGCGAGCCTAGGCATGCTCGGCTCACTCTATCGACCGCCCGAGGGTGAGGGTCCGCGCCTTCAAGTCCTTCGTGATAGCTCCAGTGGTCGCGACGACGACGACAATCACTAGCGAGTCGTTGCAGTCGACTTCTTTCGGAGCACTGAACCGCATGCAAACGTTGCTGTCGTTCGAGCAATCGTTGGCGGACGCTAGCCCGCGCGTCGGCGGCGATCGGCGTAGCTCGTGATCGCGAGGACGGTGAGCCCGATCCCGGCGATCACGCAGGTGCGGGCTCGATTGACCATCGAGAAGTCGAGGCCCGCGGCGGCGGGCGCGCCGAGCGCCGCGTAGAGCAGATAGTTACCGCCATCCGCGAGCCCGAGGCCGAGCGGCACGATCTGCGACGCCCAATGGACGAGCAGGCCGACCGACAGCATGCCGATCACGAGCGGCGCGGTCAGCGGCAAGCCCGACGCGTGGAGCAGCACGACGGTGCCGGCCCAGTGCAGCGCGCGCGAGCCGAACAGGAACCCGAACGCCACGCGCGACCGCGGCTTGCCGAGGTCAGCGATGTTCGTGTCGATCACGCGGGTCGCCGTGGTCCACGCTGCCGCACGCTCGGCGGAGATCACGTGCAGCCGCGCGAGCATCCCGATCGACGTCCCGAGCACGCCACGCCGCACGAGCAGTACGAGCGCGACCCCGAACACGAGGAGCACGCCGGCGCCGATCCACGCGACCAACGCGAGCCGGGGCGGCAGGTCCGCCACGAAGAGCGTCAGCGGCACCCCGATCACGATCACGCAGACCGCGATGCAGGTCGCTGCGACATCGAACATCATGATCGCAGACACCGCACCGTCGCGCGGCACGTGCTCGACGATGATCGAGACCTTGATCGGCTCGCCGAGCGCGTTGCCGGGCGTCAGCCGGTTGATCGCGACACCGCCGAGCTGCGCCGCGACCGCGCGCCGGTAGGGCAATGGGCCGTGCGCGCTTGCGAGCCGGTGGATCGCCGCGCCATCACAGAGTGCGGAGCCGACATCGATCACGGCGACCACGACGAACCACATGCCGGTCTCGCCGAGCACGCGCGCGATCCCCGCCCAGCCGAGGCGGTGCACGAGGAACCCAAACGCGACGAGGCCACCGACGAGAACCACCGCGCGAAACACCCGGAACGCGCGGCCCATATCGCTCAGCGTACGCTACGCCGCGCGAACCATCACTGGCGGGCGTGACGTTCGCGGTCGTCGAGCCCGCGCAGGAACGGCAGAATCTTGCCGGCGGTCACGGCTTCCCCTAGCTCGAGCACGCAGTCGCGGACGCCGAGCCGAACGATCTCGTCGCGCAAGCCGGTGGTCGCGCGCGCGGTACCGCCTGCCACCGCGCCGTTCGTCGGCTCCCAGGCGTCGCCGCCGTCGACGCCGTACCACGGTGAGATCCGGATCTCGACGCGACACAGGATCGAGGCACGTCGTCCTGTGCGCTTGACCTCGACCTCGTGAACCGTCGACGCGACGATGTACGCGCGTGCACCGCGCGCCGCGAGCTCGGCCTGGCGCGGCAGACCGCCGGGCCACGCCGTCGCGTACGCCCCGCTCGCGATCGTCTCCCTGACGATCGCCGTCAACCGTGCCCGCACATCGCTCGGGAGCTTGTGCCGGGGGTCGGTGCTCGCATCGACGTGCACCAGCAGGGTGGGAGGGGGCGATGCGGCAGGAGCTGGCAGCGCGACGACGGCCGCGACGAGCGGCTGCGGTTCGATCTCTGACAGGGCGCGCGGCACGGGCCGCACCACGTGCGCGGGTGACGCGGCCTGCCGGCTCGCTCCGCCACACCCGCCCGCCGCGGCGACGCCCAGCGACGCGACCGCGATCACGAGCCTGGTAAGTCCGATCATCGAGAAGCCTACGAGCGGACTGACTGCGACCCGCGTGCCGGCGGGAGCCGCGCAACGCCGCCCGGGCTGCGGCGCACGTCGATCGGCTCGGTTGGGGGTTGCCCTCGCGCGACGGTCCAGGTACGGCAGGGTCTGTGACTGAAGAAACCGGCACCGAGACCGAGGGGCCGGGGGGCAACCAGCCTCAGGTCGTCGGCGGCATCAAGAAGAAGCAGCTGATCATCATCGGCGTCATCACCGCGCTGGTGTGGGCGTTCGCGATCCAGACCGGCAGCACGGTGCTGATGATCATCGTCGGCGTCCTCACGGTGGCGCTGGCGGCGGTGCTGATCTGGGCGTTCCGGATGATCCGCAGGCAGCGGCGTGTCGTGTCGCTGCTGCAGCAAGGTAACCAGTCACCCGAGGGTCGCCGCGACGCGCTCGCCAAGCTCAACGCGAGCAAGGACGCGAACGCACCGACCAACCTGTTCGCGCGCGCGCAGCTGATGGCGGCCGATACGCCGAAGGAGGCGCTCCAGCTCCTCGAGTCGATCGAGCTCAAGGTGTTCCCGGCGCCGATGCAGGACGACGTCTCGC
Source organism: Kofleriaceae bacterium (assembly GCA_046590445.1). Lineage (GTDB taxonomy): Bacteria > Myxococcota_A > Polyangia > Haliangiales > Haliangiaceae > JABFXX01. The sequence continues at coordinate 43,097 of JBKJUF010000223.1, read as the reverse complement.
TGCTGCGCGCCCAGCTCTACCTCAGCTTCGGCCGCACCCAGGACGCTCGCAAGGCCGCCGACTCGATGAACCTCGACAATCCAGCGCGCAAGGAGATCCGGCCGTTCGCCGCGTCGATCGTCGCCGAGGCGTGGGCGCGGACGGGCAAGGGCAAGGAGGCACTCGCACTCCTCGATACCATCGAGCTACCGCGTGAAAACGCCGAATCGATCGGGCTGCAGATGCGGATCGCGCGGGTGTTCGCGCGGTTCGCGACCAACCAGCGCAACCAGGCACGGAGCGAGCTCGTCGCACTCGCCGACGAAGATCCCAACTACCTCGGCCGCTTCGTCGCGCCGCAGTTTCGCGTGCACCCGGAGCTCCAGAAGCTCGCACGCAGCGTGATCCAGCAGCATCCGTCGGCGCGCCGCCAGATCAAGTCGCAGGCGCGCTGATCGTCGGTTGATCGTCGCTGTGGCGCCGGCTCAGGCGACGAGCTCGAGCAGGCGCTCGGGATCATCGGACTCGATCCAGTCAACGCCGAGCTCGACGAGCCGCTCGACCTCCGCCGGTGTGGACGCGCTCGGGGCGATCGCCTTGCCGGTCGTCGAGCCGAGCGGGAAGATCGTGTGGGTGCCGATCGCGAAGCCCTGCGCGTGCACGCGCTGGACGGTGTCGCGACCGAGGAGCGTGTGCTCCGCACCGACGACGTGGGTCCGTAGGAACCGGGCGACGAGGTTGGTCTCGACGAGCCGGCCGAGCAGCCGCCGCGCGTGGTGGAACGGGCGGCCGTCGCCTCCGTGGACGGCGGCGGTGCGCTGCAGCCGATCGATCAGCGGTCCGGCGAAGTTCAGCATCGTGTCGTCGAAGCAGAACCCGAGCGCGAGGCTCGACGACACACGCCCTGCGGCACGGAGCTTGCGAGGATCGAAGGACGTCACGATCACGCGATCCTCGACGCCGGCCTCGGCGATCACGCGCGCCGCGATCGCGCCGACCTCGACCCGCCACCACTGCAACATGTCGAGCTTGAGCTCGACGTTCACCGCGATCGCCGGGGCGATCTCCGAGAGCACCTCGGCGAGCAGCGGGATCCGCTCCTCGCGCTCGTAGCGCGCCACCACGGTCGCGCCCCTGGCGTCGGCGCCCATCGGCACCTCGCGGCGGAGCCGCAGCCGCGAGAGCTGATCCCAGGTCATGTTCGCGACCGAGCCCGGCGTACCGGTCAGCCGCGTGACGTCACTGTCGTGGAAGACGACGGCGCGCCGATCTGCGGTCAGCCGCACGTCGAGCTCGACGGCGGGAATTCCGAGTGACACCGCGCGCCGAAACCCGGCGAGTGTATTTTCTTGATGCACCGCTGGAACGCCTCGGTGCCCGACCACCATCGGTCGCGGTTTGCGCGTGAGGAAGGGGTTGAGACTGCCGGGCGACAAGGGTTCCTCTCAGCGTAGCGCAACGGCAGGCGACCGGGCCGCGTGCGTTCTATCGCACGGGCGATCTCGCGGCGATGCAGAAGCTACTCGCCAGTCCGAGGTCGGCACAGCTCCTGGTTGCACGGAACCGGCGATGGCTGCCGCAGCTCGAGGCGTACCTCGTGGGGCAGGGTGCCTTCGTGGCGGTCGGGCTCGCGCACCTGATCGGCGACTCGAACCTGCCCGCGTTACTACAAGCAGCTGGCTACTCGGTCGAGCGAAGCCCGTGACCGGCGGGGTCGCTACTGATCGGACATCTTGCGCGAGAACAGCCGGCGCCACACCGAGGTCGGCCGGTAGCCCTCGTCGAGATCTTCGAAGCTCTCGCGCTGGGGTAGCTCACTCATCGAGGTCCCGGCGCGAAAAAACTCTTCTTCGATAGCTGTGAACGATCCGTTGTTTCCATCCGAGGTCATGTCCTGTAGACGAGCAAGCGCGGTGCCACCACGGATCCGAGTCAACTCCTGAGGTTAGCCGGAGGCGGACACTCGTCTCGCCGGCGAACGGGCTGGCATGTCTCGTTTTCGAGTGCGCCAGTCGCGCGCTGGTGCGTGGCGGCTCGTCCGGAGCTTCACGTCATCCACCTACCTACCGATGGGGATCCGTTGGGGTCTTCGTCGGGTAGTTCCGGCGTGTTCATCCAAGACTCCGTTGCGACCATGCAGTACCGTCGTAGAGGGCACGTGAAGACGATCGGCATCAGTCTGTGGGACGGGCAGGTTCGCGCGGGCGGTAACGCGCAGACCCTGATGCGTCCGGCCGTGCGGCTCGAGAGCCGGCGTGCCACCCCGCGTGACCTGTTCCTCGAGACCTACGCCAAGTTCGCGGGTGCGTGCCGCACCGTCGAGGAGCCCGGGCTCGCGATCATCGCGGTCGACGAGCGCACGCAGCGCGCGGCAGGCATCGTCAAGCTGATGGCGCGCGTCGGTCGGCCGGTGGCGGCGATCGCCGGCCGTCACGATCGTTGCGACCTTTATCTCCGCGGCAGCGACAGCCTCGCGCTCCGCCAGTTCGCGGTCGTGCTCGGCCCCGTCGAGAGCTGGGCTGCGAGCTCGACGAAGGTCCACTACCGGGTCATGGACCTGCGGACGAGCGACGGCATGTTCGACGAGGACGGCCGGATGCTGCGTGGCCTTCGCGCGGAGGGCGCCGCGATCCTGCGCAGCGGCGGCTACACCTTCTTCATCTTGCCACTCGGCGATCCATCGGACTGGCCCGAGCGCGCGGACGATGCGTGGCAGGTCCTGCCCGAGCGCGTGTACTTCGACGAGCTCGACAACTGCGCGGACGGCTCGCACGTGCGACTCACGCTGCCGCGTGACGACCTCCGTCAGAGCCGCATCTTCAGGACCGTCGGTCCCCGCGACACCAGCCCGGGCCACACCGGCGTGATCGGCGCAGAGCACGATCTCGCGGGTCGCCTCGAGATCACCGGACCGCGTCGCCAGGTCACGATGAATGTCGGCCAGGACGCGTTGCATGACGGCGTCTTGCTCGGCCGCTACGGCCGCTGCGATATCAGCGAGGCGATCGAGGATCCGTCGCTGTCGCGCGTGCACGCCCTGCTCGTTCACGAGCACGACCGTCTGTTGATCATCGATACCGCGAGCTACAACGGCACCCGGATCGCGGGCGAGCATCGTTCGCGGTTGATCGAGCTCGAGCACGACGTCGAGCTCCAGCTTGGTAAACACACGCGCCTGCGCTGGCGCTGGCTCGGCTGAAGCTCTCGGTCGGCTGGCCGCTGCTGCGACGGACTCACCATCTCGTGGGGATTCTGGCGCGTCGTCATCCCCTGATTTCGAAAACTTGGCTACATCTGAAGTGGCCCGTTGGCTGCACTCGAGTGCGCTCCTGATGCGCTCGCTACCCCTCGCCGCAGCCGCCTTCGTCACCGCCGTCATCGCCGCCGGGTGCGTTTTGCATGTCGGTACGCCGGGCACGCCGATCGCGAGCGCTAACTACCCGAACTGCAAGCGTGTTCCCGATGGCGCCCCGACGACATTCCGGCACGACCGCAACCGCCTGCTCAGCCGACTCGGCGCACCCAAGCACCGGGGTGTCGACCTGATCGCGGTGGAAGGTGACGAAAACCAGACGCTCGGTGGCAAGCTCGCCTACACCGCTATCGACAAGGATCTCGAGGACGAGGATGTCGAGGTCTTCGCGTGTACGGGCACGGGCTGGCGTCCACTCGGTGCGACGCGCACCAACCGCGATGGCCGGTTCGCGCTGACGCTACATGGCGACTCGCGGCTGCCTGCCGGGATGACCGATCTCTATGCGCGCGTGCTCGGTGATGGCAGCGGCGTGCGCTTCCTCGGGTATGTCGCGGCGAAGGACGCGGCCGTGATCGTGACCGACGTCGATGGGACGATCACGGCGTCCGAGCAAGCGGTCTACAAGACGGTGGTGCTCGGCCGCGACATCGGCCACCAGAGCGATGCGCCGCAGGCGCTGGCCGCGAGCGGCAAGATGGTGGTCTACATCACCGCGCGCGGTGACCAGTACACCGAGCTGACGCGCGACTGGTTGCGCGCCCATGGCTTCCCTCCGGGTCCGCTGCGGCTCGCACGCTCGGCGGTCACGCTGCCCGGCGTGTCGACCGTCGCGTTCAAGACCACCACCCTACGCCAGCTTCCGGTCCGGATCGCCGCGGGCGTGGGCAATCGCGCCAGCGACATCAAGGCTTATCGGAACGCCGGACTGACTCCGGACCGCATCTTCATCAACTTGCCGGAGTTCACCGACGAGCTGCGCACCGAGCTCGCGGCCGGCGAGGCCACCGCGTTCGACGACTATCGCGACTTACACGCCGTGCTGCCGAAGATGTGAGCGATCGATCCTGTCGTCTCCCTTGATCGCGAGGCGCGCAACACATACCACTCTGGTTGGGTGCGTTCGGGTGATCACACATTCGCTCCGGACGAGCAGGCGACCCTGCTCGCGAGCGCCGAACAGCTCGCCGCCGTGCGGAGCCTGGATGACCTCGCGTCGGTTATCTGCCGACTCGCACGCGCGCTGACCGGCGCCAGCGGCGCGACCTTCGCGCTGCGCGAGGGCGGCTTCATCGCGTATCTCGGCGAGGATGCGATCGGACCGCTGTGGCACGGCAAGCGCTTCCTCGTCGACGAATGCATCTCGGGTTGGGCGATCACCCATCGCGAGACGGTCGTGATCCCCAACATCGAGCGTGACAGCCGGATCCTGCACGCGCTGTATCGGCCGACGTTCGTCAAGAGCATGGTGATCGTGCCGATCCTCGGCGATGACCCGAGTGCCGCGATCGGGGCGTACTGGAACGAGGCTGGCGGACCCTCGCCGCGCGCGACCAGTTTTCTCGAAGCCCTCGCTCGGTTCGCGGTCCACGCGCTCGACCACGCCCGACGCTTCGCGATGGTGAGCGAGGAGCGCGATCGCTGGCAGACGGCGAGCGGCGCGAAGGACGAATTTCTCGCGATGCTCGGACACGAGCTGCGCAACCCGCTCGCACCGATCGTCACCGCGCTGCACCTCATCCGGTTGCGTGGCGTCGATCCGTTCGAGCGCGAGCGCACGATCATCGAACGCCAGGTGCACCATGTGGTGCGGCTCGTCGATGATCTACTCGATGTCTCGCGGATCACCCGCGGCGCGATCCAGCTCCGGCGCGGCACCGTGGAGCTCGCCTGGATCGTGGGCCGCGCGGTGGAGGCGTCTGGAACGGCGATCGCCGAGCGCGACCACCAGGTGATCGTGTCGGTTCCGGACACCGGGCTGGCGATCGATGCAGACGTCGATCGGCTGACCCAGGTCGTCGCGAACCTCGTCACCAACGCCGCGAAGTACACCCCGCGTGGTGGCCGGATCGAGATCGTCGGGGACGTCGAGGGCGGCTGCGCGCGACTCGTCGTGCGCGACAACGGCGCCGGCATCGATGCCGCGCTGCTGCCGCGGCTGTTCGAGCTGTTCGTGCCGGGACGTCGGATGCAGGACCCGAGATGGAGCGAGCCAGCGAACGCTGGCGAGCGGGATAAGACGGGAGGCCTCGGGCTCGGTCTGTCGATCGTGCGCAGCATCATCGAGATGCACGGCGGCGTGGTCTCGGCGGCGAGCCAGGGTCCCGGCCGCGGCGCGACGTTCACGGTCCGGCTGCCGATCGCCGGGCTCGATCCCGAGCACCTCACGCTCGACGACGTCCTGCCGGCGACCGATGCGGCACGGATGCGGACGCTGCGCGTGCTGGTCGTCGACGACAACATCGACGCCGCGCAGACGCTCGGCGAGCTCCTCGAGGTGCTCGGCCACGAGACGGTGGTGGTGCACGACGCCGCCGCCGCGCTCGATGCCGTACGCGCATTCACGCCGGAGCTCGCCTTCCTCGACATCGGCCTGCCGGTCGTCGATGGCTACGAGCTCGCCGCACGGCTGCGTGCCTTGCCCCAGCTCGCGCGCACGCCACTGATCGCGATCACCGGCTACGGTCAGCTCGCGGACCGCCAGCGCACGGGTGAGGCCGGCTTCGAGGAACACCTCGTCAAGCCGCTGAGCGTCGAGGCACTGCGCGGCGTGCTGACCAAGCTGATGGCCTGAGATGCCGACGCTCGCGGTCAACGGAACGACGCTCCACTACGAAGATACCGGCGTCGGGTCGAGCGGCGAGACGATCGTGTTCAGCCACGGGCTGCTGTGGGGGACCGAGCTGTTTGCTCCGCAGATCGAGGCCTTGCGCGGCCGTTACCGCTGTATCGCGTGGGATCACCGTGGCCAGGGTCGCAGTGCCGCCGACCATCGCGAGCACATCGGCATCGAGCTCGTGTGGCAGGACGCGGTCGCGCTCCTCGAGGCGCTGGGGCTGACCCAGGTCCATTTCTGCGGGTTGTCGATGGGCGGCTTTGTCGGCATGCGGATGGCGGCACGGCGTCCGGACCTCGTGCGATCGCTGATCCTGATCGAGACCTCGTCGGATCCCGAGCCGGTCGAGAACGTGGCTCGCTACCGGCTCCTCGCGCGTGTCGTCAAGTTGCTCGGACCACGCGTGGTGCGCGGCCGCGTCGCCGCGATCATGCTGGGGAAGACAATTCTCACTGAGCGGTCACGTCACGCGGACGTCGAGCGCTTCCTGACGATCATGACGCGGCGCCGCGATATCTGGCGGGCTGTGCACGGCGTCATCGATCGTGCGGGGATCCATGACGAGCTCGTGCGCGTGACACTCCCGACCGTGATCCTCGTCGGAGATGAAGATGTTGCGACGCCGCGCGCGCGGGCCGACAAGATCGCCGGCGCGATCGCGGGCGCGCAGGTCGTGACGATTCCGCGCGCTGGTCACTCGTCGACGGTCGAAGAACCTACAGCAGTGATCGCGGCCATGGAGTCGTTTCTCCGGACGTTGCCGGCCGCCCGCGACAATGGTCTAGTTTGAATTCGCAAGACGGCGCCAGCGGAGCGGATTCGTGCCAGTGAACGTATGACCGCGATTCTCATTGTCGACGACAGTCACGCCGTGCGAACGGATCTCGCCGACGCACTCGAGGCGGGCGGCTTCCGGACGATCACGTGCGCGTCGCTCGCGGAGGCGCGCACCGCCCTCCGCACGCGGCCGGTGTCGCTCGCGATTCTCGACGTCCAGCTACCCGACGGCAACGGCATCGATCTCCTCGAGCTGATCCGGCGCGACCAAGTGCTGCACGACATGCCCGTGCTCGTGCTCGCCAGCTATCGCCAGGTCTCGGATCTGATCATCGAGAAGCAGATCCGCGCGACCGATTACGTCGGCAAGCCCTACGACATCGTGAAGGTCGTCGCGCAGGTGCGCAGTCTGCTCGGCGCGCCGCCGATCCCCGATCTCGTGCTCGTGATCGATGGCGACGCGAAGTTCCGCGCCGAGCTGTGCGATGCGCTCGGCAAGCTCGGGTTCAAGACCGCGGCCGCCGCGAACGGCACCGAGGGCCTGCAACTCGCCGCGTCCCAGCGGCCGACCGCGATCATCGTCGACGGCGCGATGACGGACATGGATGGCGCGAGCATCGTGCGCCGGCTGCGGCTCGAGCCAACGCTCCGTGCGACGCCGTGCCTGTTGCTCAGCGACTCGACCGCGAAGGACGCCGAGGTCCGCGCGCTCGAGGCCGGCGCCGATAGCTCGGTGAAGAAGGACGATCTCGGCGTGATCGTCGCGCGCGCACGAGCGCTGTTGCGGTCCGCCGCGACGATCCCGACCGAGACGAAGCGGATGCTCGCGCCGAAGCGCGTCCTGACCGTCGACGATGATCCCGAGTACCTCGAGATCCTGTCGAGTCGCCTCCGCAAGCGCGGCTACGACGTCGAGTGCGCGCAGTCCGGCGAGCAAGCGCTCGAGGTGCTCGCGCAGGGCCCGGTCGACTGCATCCTGCTCGACCGCACGATGGCGGGGATGGGCGGGGTCGAGGCGTGCCGGCGCATCAAGGACAAGCCCGAGACCCGCGATACCCCGTTGATCATCCTGACCGCGACCGAGCAGCGCGAGGCGGTGATCGAAGGACTCGCCGCCGGCGCCGACGACTTCGTTTCGAAGGCGAGCGGCTTCGACGTGCTATCGGCGCGCGTCCAGGCGCAGATCCGGCGAAAGCAGATCGAGGACGAGCAGCGCCGGGTTCGCGAGCAGCTGCTGCGCAGCGAGCTCGAGGCTTCGGAAGCGCGGGCCGCGAAGGATCTCGCCGAGGCACGGGGCGCGATGGCCGAGGAGCTCGCGCGCGCGAATGTCGAGCTCGCCCAGGCGAACCGCGAGCTCGAGACGTTCTCGTACTCCGTCTCGCACGATCTACGCGCGCCGCTGCGCACGATCAGCGCGTTCACCCAGGCCCTCACCGAGGACCTCGGGGATCGGCTCGACGACAAGGCGCTCGACCACATCCGGCGCGTGCTCGCGGCATCCTCGCGGATGTCCGACCTGATCGACGCGCTACTCGAGCTCGCGCGGATCAGCCGGGTGCCGATCGCGCGCCATCGCGTCGAGCTGTCCTCGCTCGCGAGCGTCGTCACCGAGGAGCTCGCGCGGCGCGAGCCCACCCGCAAGGTGGAGACCCGGATCGAACCAAACCTCGTGGTGGCCGGTGACGGCCGCCTGCTCCGCATCGTGCTCGACAACCTGCTAGGCAACGCGTGGAAGTTCACGGCACGCCGCGATCCAGCCCACGTCGAGATCGGCCTCGAGCGCGACGGGACCGTCTACTACGTGCGAGACGATGGGGCGGGCTTCGAGATGAGCCAGGCGGGACGGTTGTTCACGCCGTTCCACCAACTCCACACCGATGGCGAGTTCAAGGGCACCGGGATCGGGCTCGCAACGGTCCGCCGGATCATCGAGCGCCATGGTGGGAGGATCTGGGCGGAAGGAGCCCTCGGCCAGGGCGCCAAGATCTCGTTCACGGTGCCGACCGAACGCGCGGTGTGAAGTTGCGTTAAGGAAGAAGCTGCGCAAGCTCGTGAACCAACTGGTTCGCTGAGCCGAAACGGCAGTCGCCCCGACCGCCCGTGGCGATCGAGGCGACTCATCGTAGAAGGGGCTACTGGAACAGCGAGGCCGGATAGGCCGCGGTGTTGTTGTTGTCCCCGTCGGGATCCGGAAGCGTCGAGAAGTCCGCGAATGGCACCGGTTGCGTGTCGTTCGCCGTCTTGTTGCTGACGAGATCGATCACGAACGTGGTGAACGTCGGATCGACTATCGGAGGACCGTCGGGTCCGCCATCGCCGCCCGTGCCACCAGGCTTGATGTTATCTCCGCACGCGGCGGCACCGAGCACACACGCGAGCGCGAAGCCGAGCCGCTTCACGGCGACCCCGGCAGCGGATTGTTGAGGTACGGGAACACGCCCTGGAACTGCAGCGCGTTGACCGCCGCACCATCCGTCAGGTTCGCGCCGCGGATCGGCGCGTTGTTCTGCGGCAGCAGGAAGCCCATCACGACGCGCAGCGCGATGTCGACGGTGTCATCACCGGGACGACGACCGTTGGGGAAGCCCGCGGGGTCGCAGCCGACCTTCGAGAGGTTCAGCATCGGACCCGACGCGTTGTTCACAGGGGCGTCGAAGCAGGTCGCGGCGCCGAGGTAGCTCTGCGTCGCGCGGGGGGTCGGGCCGACCGCGGTGTTGAGCCGCACGGCCTCGAACAGCGTGTCGCTCATCTTGTTGACCGTCGGCACGCCATTCAGGAATGCGGCCACCAGGTCGGCGCGGGGGAACGCGTTCGGTGCGAGCGAGCCGGCGGCTGCGCCGAACACGATCTCGACGAGCCGTGGCAGCGTGGGGTTCGTGACGTACTTCGCGAACTGGCCGTCATCCTTCGGCTCGCTGGTGTTCCACTTGTTCTTGTCCTTGAGGCCGATCACGACCTCGTTGACGAGGATCATGCCGAGCCGCGAGACCTGGGCCCACGGACCGCCTTCACGCGCCGGGGTCGTGAACGTGGCGCTCGGGTTGATCACGCGCGCCTGCCGCACGCTCGCCGTCGTCCACGCCGCGATGATCGGCGAGGTGCCATCCTTCGCGAGGCACGACGCCGGGATCTCGAGCGCGATCGACGTGACGTTGCTATTGGTGACGACATCCTTGCCCTGGTTCGGGTTCTCGACGACCGGCGCGAGATCCGCGCGGGGCGGGCTCGGCGCCTGACCGAGCGCTCCGACCGTCATGTTGACGAGGTCGAAGATCTGGCCGAGGTTGACGGCGAAGCCCTCCTGGCGCTGGCCCACGAACACGCGCGCCGAGGAGCCACCGGCGGTGCCCGTCGGCGTGCAGCCCGGGATGTTGATGTTCCGGATGTACGGCGCGACGTAGGTTGCGTAGTTCGCGATGGTCTTGGTGCCGGCGTTGTCGAACGGCTTCGGGAACTCCGCGGAGTCGCCGTTCATGATCGGGCTGACCGTGCCGGTGCGGCGAGCGCCGCGCACGAGGTTGACCTTGTAGGTCTCGACGATGTTCTGGTTCTCGCCCGGCGTCGCCGTCATCCCGCCGAAGTGAGCGAGTGGGATCTCGACCATCTGGCCGCCGATCGGCAGCGCGAGCCCGTTGCCGGCCATCGCGAGCTTGAGATCGAAGTCGAACTGGAATGTCAGGTCCTCGATCCCATCGCCGGTGTTGTCGATGTGGATCTCGTAGATCGCATCGGGATCGAGGTTGAAGTAGTTGGGCCCGCCGTAGGCGGCCTGCAGCGGCTGATAGTTCGCGATGAGGGTGACGTACCCGCAAGGCGCGCCTGCCGCGCACGTCCCATCGCGCCCCGTCTCGTAGCTCCGGAACGCGTAGAGGTCCGTGCCGTCGACCTTGGGGTTTTCCGTGATGAACGGTGCCTCGCGGTGACTGGATGCGCCGACGGTCCAGGGTGCGAACACCGTGGCAGCAGCGAGTGCGCCGCCTACCAACTTCTTAAGTCGCTTCTTCATACGATCTCCTTTCATTAGTTGAAACTGGCTGAATCCGAGCCGCTGTCAAAGCGACTTGAAGATGGTCAGGACGCGCTCGCGCACGTCTTCGTGGCTGGTCGCATTGGCGACGGTGAGCAGGGTGGTGCCGTTGACGACCCGCGCCGCGTCGGGGGCGAGGCCCTTGAAGTGCTTGTCCATGTAAGCGCCGCCGGCCTTCGCCTGCGCCGCGGTCTCGTACTCGCAGATCGAGACGCCGATCGCGGGCTGGATGCGTGATGCGACGCAGTACTTCGCGAGCGCGGTCTTGCCGAGGACCTGCTGCGGCTCGCCGACCTCGAGACCGGAGGCCTTGATCGCCTCGAACGCCCTCTCCACGGTGACCTTCGCCGCGGGCCGGGATTTCGACTCGGTGTCGAGTTGCGCCATCAAGCCGGCGAGCGGCGCGAGGTTCTCCGAGCCGGGGACACCACCGGTCTTCTCGGTGCCCATCGCAGGGGGCGATGCCGCCGCCGAGCCTACGTTCGGTGTCGGCTCGACGCTCTTCGGCGCCGGCTTCGATTCGTCGTGCTTGCCGCACGCGACGAGCGACATCATGGAGAACAGGATGGGAGTGATGAGCTTCATGCGATCCACCGTTGGTAAGTCCACACCGATGCGAGGATCGCGACGAAGCCCGAGCCCGCCCACAGGACGGCCTGGTAGGCGAAGGTTCGACGGATCACGAACAGGAGCGGCAGAAGGACGACGACGATCGCGGCCTGGCCGAGCTCCACGCCAAGGTTGAATCCGAGCAGCGAGCCGATCAGCTCGCCCGACGGCAGGCCCAGATCGATGAGGACACTCGAGAACCCGAAGCCGTGCAGGAGGCCGAGCGCGAACGCCACGGCCCACCGCGCGTCGATCACGCGGACCAGGTTGTTGAGCGCGGCTGCGACAACCGACGCGGCGATCGCGGTCTCGACGAAGCGTGACGGGAGCGTGAACAGTCCGACCGCGGAGATCACGAGCGTGATCGAGTGCGCGAGCGTGAACGCGGTGACGATCTCGAGGACCTCGACCGAGACCGATTTCAGGGATTCAGCGGCCTGCCAGCGACCGTCGCGGCGTGGAAAGACGGCCGGAAGGATCAGGCAGAACAAGAACAACACGTGATCGAGGCCGATCCAGATGTGCCAGATGCCCTCCCGGACGAACGACAGGAACGAGGTGCGAGCACCGAGCGTTGCCTGCACCGGCGCGGCATCCCGGATGATCAGCGTCTGGTCACCGATGTGGACGAGGCCGCGATGCTGGGCATCGACGTCGAACAGCAGGCGGTAGTCGATGGTGAGCGCGTGCGGCGTCGCGCGGCACGTCGCGGTGAGCGGCACCGCCCAGTACGTTCCGTCGGAATGCTCGGTGAGCGCCGCGGCGCTGTACGTCAGCTGGCAGGGCGTGCCGTCCGCCGCGAGGCCGAGGCGCTGCTCGAGATAATCGCTGATCCGCGAGGCCGACGCGGTGACCTCGCCCCAGGTCAGCGCACCATCGCCGTCGCCATCGAGGCCGAGCGCGCCATCGAGGTCGCGCAGGTTGACGTCGACGCGGCCGACCAGCGTGGTGCCGTCGACGACGAGCCGGACGTGCGCGTCGCTCGGCTTGTGCGCCCACGCCGGGGACGACGACGCGACCACGGCCAGCACGATCAGCGCGCGCTTCATCGCGAGGCTCATCGCATCGCCTCGAGTCGGGCGAGCGACCTCGCGAGCTGGGCGTCACGCACGCCGGTCGTCCGGGCCCATGCGATCACCGGGGCAGCCGCCGCAGGATCGCGCGCCGCAATCGCGGTCTGGGCGAGCAGGCGCGCATCGGCCAGCTCCTTCTGGACCTCCCAGCTCGCACGGGCAAGCACGACCGCGCCGGCCGCGTCACCGTCGACGGCGAGCGCGAACCGGGCTTCCTCGCGGAGGTGGATGCGATCGCCACGCCCGGCGGCCGCCGCGATCCGATCACGCATGGCGGCAACCAAACGAGGCGCATCGGGCCCGCGCAGCTGGTGTTCGGCGATCGCGCGGCGCACGAGGTGACTGTCGATCGCGTCGCGCCCGGCGAGCAGCTGTGAGGCCTCGGCGGCGCGGCCGGTGTCGAGCAGGATGTCGGCGAGCAGGTTGCGCGCGTAGGCGTCCTCGCGGTCGACAACCAGTGCGTCCTGGAGGTGGCGCGCCGCGGCTTCGTTGTCACCGAGCTGGATCGCGAGCTCGGCGAGCGCGGTGAGGGCCCAACCGCGAATCGCGACGTCGCCGCCGCGCGTCGCGGCGAAGACCTCGTTCAGCCGTGCGTAGGCATCGGCGGCTGTACCAGCGATGCCGTCGATCGGCGCGATGCAGCTCGCAGCAACCAGCGGGGGTGCAAGCCGCTCCACGGCCGCACAGCTCGCGCGTGCCGCCACGTAGTCCGCGGTGATCGTCGCGACGACCGCACGGGTCAAGTGCGCCTGTGCGTCGTCGGGGTGGCTCGCGACGATCTGATCGAGGTCGGCGCGGGCCGCGACGAACTCGTGCGTCGACTGCAGGATCGTCGCGCGCAGCAGCAGCACCGCGTGCGGCGGAGTTGCGAGCCCCCACCAGCGTGCGAGCGTCGCCTGGGCACGACCGAGGTAGCGCGGGTCGGACAGCGTGCGATAGCGCGCCACGTCGGTGCGCGCGAGCTCGACCGCGAGCTCGACGTTCTCCGGAGATCTCGCAAGCGTCCGGCGGGCTGCCTGCTCGGCCGGATCGCGTGGAGCGACGCGCGCGAGGATCTGCGAAGCCGACGCCGGCGTGTAGACGGGCGCCAACCGTGCAGCTCGACGAGGCGCGGCGAAGGCCGCTGCGGTCAGCGCGGCAGCGAGCCCGCACGCGCCGAGCGCGAGCACGGTCCAGGGGTTCCGCCGCCGCTGCAGGTGATCCGGTCTCCTCACGCTCCCTCTACGAGCCACCCTACCGGTCGGATCGTCCGAAACGCGGCGCCGTGAGCGCAAGTTCACCGTCCTATACGGAGTCTTTCCGGGATACTAGCCTCACAGATGGAGAGCGATTCCCTCGATTTCGACTTCGTCGTCGTCGGTTCCGGGTTCGGCGGCAGCGTGTCGGCCTGCCGGCTCGCCGAGAAGGGCTACTCGGTCGCGGTGCTCGAGATGGGCAAGCGGTGGACCGCGAGCGACTTTCCGAAGAGCACGTGGAACCTGCGCCGCTGGATCTGGCGCCCCGGGCTGAAGCTGTTCGGCTTCTATGACATGCGGCCGTTCCGCCACGTGATGATCCTGTGCGGCAACGCGGTCGGCGGCGGCTCGATCACCTACGCGAACACCATGCTGGTCCCACCCGACTCGGTGTGGCGCGAGGGATCGTGGAAGGGGCTCGCCGACTGGGAGCGCGAGATGCCGGGCCACTACGCCACGGCGCGCCGCATGCTCGGGGTCACCGAGAACCGCATCCTCGGCGAGGCCGATCACATGCTCAAGCGGATGGCCGACGAGCAGGGCTGCGGCGAGACGTTCTACAAGACCGACGTCGCAGTGTACTTCGGTGAGGGCCCAGGCGTCAGCCATCCCGATCCCTACTTCGGCGGCGAGGGTCCGGCGCGCTCGGGCTGCGTCGGCTGTGGCGGCTGCATGGTCGGCTGCCGGTTCAACGCGAAGAACACGCTCGACAAGAACTACCTCTACTTCGCGGAGAAGCGCGGCGCGCAGGTGTTCGCGGAGACCCGCGTCGTCGAGCTGCGACCGCGCGGCAGCGCCGATGGCGCCGACGGCTACGAGCTCGTCACCGAGCGGTCGACCGCGTGGTTCGCGAAGCAGCGCAAGACGATCCGCGCGCGCCACGTCGTGATGGCGGCGTCGGCGCTCGGGACGATGGACCTGCTGATGCGGATGAAGGATCACGGGACGCTCGCGGCGATCTCGGAGCGGCTCGGCCACGATGTCCGCACGAACTCCGAGTCCATCCTCGGCGTGCGGTTCCCCGGCAAGGACGTCGACATGTCGAAGGGCATCGCGATCGGCTCGGGCGTCCACATCGATCAGTTCACGCACATCGAGGCGACGCGCTACTCGCGAGGCTCCGACGTGCTCGGGCTGATCGCGACGATGCTGGTGACCGGCAAGGGCTGGCGGCGGATCGGCGCGTGGATCTGGAACGCGTTCCGGCATCCGGTGCGCTTCGTGCGTGCGGGCTGGCCGTTCGGCTTCGCGCGACAGACGCTGATCCTGCTCGTGATGCAGACGATCGACGCGACGCTGCGGTTCCGGCTGAGGCGGCGCTGGTTCTGGCCGTTTGGTCGCATGCTGACGACGCAGGGCCAGCGGATCCCGACGAACATCCCCGCCGCCAACGCGTTCGCGGAGCGCGCGGCGCGCGCGTTCGGTGGCATCGCGATCACGTCGACCTCGGAGATCCTGTTCGATCTGCCGATGACCGCGCACTGCATCGGTGGCTGCGTGATGGGCATCGACGCCGCGCACGGCGTGATCGACGCGCAGCACCGCGTGCACGGCTACCAGAACCTGTTCGTGATCGACGGTGCCGCGGTCGGCGCGAACCTTGGCGTCAATCCAAGCCTGACGATCACCGCTCTGGCCGAGCGCGCGATGACCTTCATCCCGACGAAGGATGGCACTGTTCGACCGGCTGCGTAGGGTTCATCAAGAGCCCGTAAATTCGACCTGTATGGCAACGTGCTGCAACGGCGCGTGCGAGGGTTCCACGGGCGCGTGCGTTGTCGATCGC
This sequence comes from Kofleriaceae bacterium, assembly GCA_046590445.1. GTDB lineage: Bacteria > Myxococcota_A > Polyangia > Haliangiales > Haliangiaceae > JABFXX01. The sequence continues at coordinate 27,522 of JBKJUF010000223.1, read as the reverse complement.
ACGTGCCCGTGACGCTGCGTTACGGCGTCAGCACCTCGTGGGTCGCAACCGCACCGAAGCCCTGGCGCGTCGCGCCGCCGGGCACGTGCAGCTTGCCGTCGATCGCGGCGGCACCCATGCCGTGCCGCGGCGTCGGCATCGGCGCGAGCGTGCTCCACGTGTTCGTCGACGAGGCGTACGCCTCGACCTGCGGATACACCCCGGACGCCGCCGCCGGATTGCCCTCACCGCCGACGACGATCAACCGCTCGTCGATCACGCCGCACGCGGTCCCGCCGCGTCCCGAGGGCATCGCGGCGCGCTCGGCCCACGCACCGTCGGGCGTGTACTCGAAGAGCTTCGGCGACGTGCTCGTGATCGTGGCCAGGCGACCGCCGGCGACGTACAGCTTGCCGGCGATGCTGCCGCCGCATCCGTGATCGCGCGGCTCGGGCAGCGCGGGTAAGGCGGTCCATGCGTTGGCGCCTGGATCGAACACCGAGACATCGGCAACCGCACCATTGCGCAGCCCACCCGCGACGTAGAGCTTGCCCGCGATCGCGCCGACCACCGCGGCGCCACGCTGGGTCCCTGCCGGCATCACGGTGCGCGGCGACCACGCCGCATCGGTGGCCGGATTCCACGCCCAGGTCTCGCCGGTCGCGGTGAAGCTCGTGGTCTCGAGCGCGCCGAGCACGTAGATCGTGCCGTCGACGACGCCCGCATTTGCATGATGGATCGGCCTGGGCAGCTCGGGTCCCATCGACCACGTGCACGCGACCGGATCGAAGATCTGCACAGCGCGGACGATCGCGAGGCTCCCACCCGCGGGCTGGGCGAAGCCACCGAGCACGTAGAGCTTGCCGCCGACCGCGACGACCGCGGTCTCCTGCGTCGGCCCGAGCGCGAGATCGGGCGCGCTTGCCCACGGGGCGCTGGCCTCGCAGCTGCCGGACGTCGCGTCGCCCGCCGCATCGGGGGAGGTCGTGTCGCCACCGTCGCCGCAGCCGATCACGAGCACGCAGATCAGGGCACGCTGCATGCCCGCACTATAGTTGCATTCTCGCGCCTCGCGGTCGCGTCGCCGGACGGCGCCGCTCCCGTCGCCGCTCGGGGCTGGTCAGGCGCGTACCGGGTGGCTCGCGTCGGGCCAGCCCTCGGCGCCGACGAGCGGCACGAACCTGACGTCGCCGAGATCCTCCTCGTAGAACGACGTCGAGCTCCGCCGCGTGATCCGCACGAGGCGCTGGTGATCGGCATGGCCGAACGGCAGCACGAGACGGCCGCCGACGGCGAGCTGGTCGAGCAGCGACGGGGGCGGCTCGGGTGCGCCGGCCGCGACCGCGATCGCCTCGTACGGCGCCGCGGGTGGCCAGCCGAGCGTACCGTCCGCGTGGTGGACCTGGATGTTGCGAAAGCCGAGCCGCGCGAGCCGCTCGGCCGCGACCATCGCGAGCTCCGCGATCCGCTCGACGGTCACGACCTCGCGCACCATCGCCGCGAGGATCGCCGCGGCGTATCCCGAGCCGGTACCGATCTCGAGCACGCGTTCGCCACCGTGAAGGCCGAGCGCCTCGACGGTCATCGCGACGACATACGGCTGTGAGATCGTCTGGCCGTTGCCGATCGGCAGCGGGCCGTCGTCGTAGGCGCGATCGGTCAGCTCGGGAGGCACGAACGCCTCGCGCGGCACCCGCGCGAACGCCGACAGCACGCGCGGATCCGCGATGTCTCGCCGACGGAGCTGATCGGAGATCATCCGCATCCGCCTCGCCTCGATCGTCAAACCAGCCCTCGCCATGCCCTGCGATCGTGCATATTCGCTGCCAGCAGGCCCGAGGAACCTCGCATCCGCGGGACGAGCTTACGCCGCGTTACGTCCGGACAGCTGGCCCTGGCCGGCGCGAACGGTGAGGACCGGGCAGGGCGCCGAGCGGACCACGGATTCGGCGACGCTGCCGAGCAGCGCGCGAGACACGCCGCGCCGGCCGTGGGTGCCCATCACGATCAGGTCGGCACTGACCTCGAGCGCGGTCTGGTTGATCACCGCCCGCGCGTCGCCGGTCTTGAGCAGCACCTGGCCGATGTTCGCGCGTCCGGCCTTGCTGGTGGCGAGCGCGTCGATGGCCTGCTGGTTGTCGGCGATCATCGAGTCGATCACCGTGCTGGTCAGGGCGACGCCGAGCTCGGGCATGCCGAGCGCGGGGATGCCGATCACGTTGACGAGGTGGATCTGGGCGCCGAGCTGGATCGCCAGCTCGCAGGCGTAATCGAGTGCCTCCTCGGCGCCTTCGCTGAGATCCGTCGGGACCAGAATGTTCTTCGGCAGCATGATGTTGCTCCTCTCGCAGAACGTTAGTTCACGAAGCGCGCCACCTGGAACTACGTGAAAGTCTATCGACGGCCGCGCGGCGTTTGCGCGCGCCGTGCGCGCACGCGCATGGGTTACCGGGTAGAACTTCGTAGGGCATGCGCCTGACCCGCAAGTTCATCGCGGCGCTCGTGATCGGTGTCGCGCTGGTCGCGCTCGTACAGGGCTATCTCGACTACCAGCGGGACCGCGAGACATTCGATCGCCAGCTTCACGCCGAGGCTGCGGCGCTGGGTCGCGCGCTCGGCCGCGGTGTCGCCGACGTCTGGCAGCGTGACGGTGAGGCTGCCGCGCGCCAGTTCCTCTACACCGCCGCGAGCAAGAGCGGGCGGCTCCAGGCGCGCTGGTTCTGGCTCGACGCGAAGGGACCCGACGCCCCGCGCGCTGCACGCGATCGCCTCGAGCTGATCAAGCAGGATCAGGTCGTCACCGTGCGCGACGACGAGCGGCGGCTGCTGCTGACGTACATCCGCGTCGACGTCGCGGAGTCCCGGCTCGGCGGCGTCGAGATCACGCAGTCGCTCGAGCAGCTCGACGCGTACGTCCGGTCGTCGCTCCGCCTCCAGGTCATCGGCTCGGTCAGCGCGGTCGTGATCGCAGGCCTGCTCGCCCTCGGACTCGGCGTCGTATTCATCGGCCGCCCGATCTCGCGGCTCGCGCAGAAAGCGCGCCGCGTCGGCACCGGCGATCTCACCGGCCCGTTGCGGCTGCGCCAGCGCGACGAGCTCGGTGAGCTCGCGGCCGAGATCAACCTGATGTGCGAGCGACTCGCGAAGGAGCAGGGCGCCCGCGAGCAGGCGACCGAGCAGCTTCGCCACGCCGATCGGTTGACCACCGTCGGCAAGCTCGCGTCCGGACTCGCCCACGAGCTCGGGACGCCGCTCAACGTCGTGCGCGGTCGCGCCAAGCTGATCGTCGATCGCGAGGTCGAGGGTCAGGACGTGATCGATTCGGCGCGGATCGTCGTCGAGCAAGCCGAACGCATGACCGCGCTGATCCGGCAGCTCCTCGACTTCGCGCGGCCGCGCGCACTGCACAAGGCGCCCGTCAACGTCGCGACGCTGTCGCGCCGGACCTGCGAGCTGGTCGCGACGATCGCACGCAAGGGAAATGTCACGCTCGAGCCGCCACCCACCACACCTGACGAGGTCGAGCGCTTGCTCGTCGAGGCAGATGATGGCCAGCTCACCCAGGTCATGACGAACCTCCTGGTCAACGCGATCCAGGCGACCGCGCCGGGTGGCACCGTCGCGATCCGCGCGCGTCGCGTCGAGCAGGTACCGCCACCGTATGTCGGTGGTGAGCTGCAGGCCTGGATGGCGATCGACGTCGTCGATACCGGCAGCGGGCTCGACGAGGCCACGCGCGCCCGCGTGTTCGAGCCGTTCTATACGACGAAGGACGTCGGCGAGGGCACCGGGCTCGGGCTCAGCGTGAGCTGGGGCATCGTGCGCGAGCACGGTGGCTGGATCGACATCGTGTCGGCGCCGGGCGATGGTTCGACGTTCACGGTTTACTTGCCGCGAGGAAACGCATGAGCACGGTCTTCGTCGTCGACGACGAGCGCGAGATGGTCGAGCTCATCGCGATCGGCCTCAAGAAGCGCGGCTTCACGGTCATCCCGTTCGGCAGTGGCGACGCCGCGCTCGCCGCGATCGCGAGTCACGACGTCGACGTGATCATCACCGATCTCAACATGAAGGGGATCAGTGGCCTCGAGCTGTGCCAGCACGTCGTGGCAGATCGTCCCGATATCCCGGTGCTGATGCTGACCGCGTTTGGCAGCTTCGAGACCGCCGTCGGCGCGATCCGCGCAGGCGCATACGACTTCGTGACCAAGCCTGTCGAGATCGAGGCGCTCGCCATCGCGGTGCGGCGTGCCGCCGAGCATCGCTCGCTGCGTGGCGAGGTCCGCCGGCTGCGCGAGGTCGTCGCCAACACGCGCGGCCGCGGTGATCTGATCGGCGCGAGTCCGGCGATGCAGCAGGTCTACCAGCTGATCGATCAGGTCAGCGCGACCGACGCGACGGTGCTGATCACCGGCGAGAGCGGCACCGGCAAGGAGGTCGTCGCGCGCGAGATCCACAACCGGTCGAAGCGCGCGGCGGGTTCCTTCGTCGCGATCAACTGCGCCGCGGTCCCCGAGCCGCTCCTCGAGAGCGAGCTGTTCGGCCACGCCAAGGGCGCATTCACCGACGCGAAGGCGAACCGGCCGGGCCTGTTCCAGCAGGCGAGCGGCGGTACGCTGTTCCTCGACGAGATCGGCGAGATGGCGCTCGTGCTGCAGCCCAAGCTGCTGCGCGCGCTGCAGGAGCGCAAGGTGCGGCCCGTCGGCGCCGATACCGAGATCCCGACGGACGTCCGCCTGATCACCGCGACCAACCGCGATCTCGAGGAGATGGTCGAGGACCGCCGGTTTCGCGAGGATCTCTATTACCGGATCAACGTGATCCACATCCCGCTACCGCCGCTCCGCACGCGTGGTGGTGACGTGCTGCTGCTCGCGCAGCACATGCTGCGGCACTACGCGGCCGTGTTCGACAAGAAGGTCGTTGGGGTCTCTGCCGCTGCCGCCGAGCGCATGATCTCGTACGACTGGCCGGGCAACGTGCGCGAGCTCGGTAACTGTCTCGAGCGCGCGGTCGCGCTCGCGAACTTCGAGGAGGTCCAGGTCGACGATCTGCCCGAGAAGATCCGGTCATCGCGACACCGCCAGCTCTCGGGCACCGAGCTTCCCGAGCTGTTGACGCTCGAAGAGATCGAGCGGCGCCACGTGATCCGCGTTCTCGAGGCGTGCAACGGCAATCGCACCGACGCGGCGAAGATGCTCGGCCTCGATCGCAAGACGCTCTATCGCAAGCTCTTGCGGTGGGGTGTCAACGAGGAGTGATCCGCGAAAACTCTCTGACCGGTTACGGCACCTCGGGGCGGTTTGCCCCGCGGAGGCAAGGTGCCCCGGAAAACTGGCGCCAAGCTGCCGAAGTTATTGGATTGACACGGCATGTCCGGTGCAACCACGCAGGCTCCCCAAACCAAGGAGCTCCTGTTCATGCGTAACTTCTTCCGCGTCGCTCTCGTGCTCGGTGCCCTCTCCACGCCTGCGATCGCGGATACCCCGCAGACCACGACGACGGCCACCGGTGGCGCCAAGGTCGACGCCAAGGTCGACGCCAAGGTCGACGTCAACGCGAAGGCCAAGGCGGACGCCGCCGCGAAGGCGAAGGCCGACGCCGCCGCGAAGACCGCGGGCGCAGCAAAGGCCGGTGCCGATACCGCCGCGAAGGCCGGTGGTGCCGCGAAGGCCGGCGCCGATACCGCCGCGAAGACCGGTGGCGCGGCCAAGGTCGATGCCGGCGCGGGCGCGAAGGCGGGCGCGGACGCATCGGTGAAGACCGGCGGTGCGGCGACCACGACGACGAAGACCGGCGCGGACACCGCGGCCAAGGCTTCTGGCGGCGCGGCGACGACGACGAAGGCCGGCGCGGACGCGACGGTGAAGACCGGCGGCGCGGCGACCACGACCACCAAGGCGGGCGCGGGTACCGCGGTGAAGACCGGCGGCGCGGCGACGATCGATGGCGGTGCGAAGACCGGTGCGACGCTCGGTGGTGCGGCGAAGCTCGGCGGCGGTGTCGCCGGCAAGGCGACGACGACGACCAAGGCCGGCGCGGGCACGGCCGCCACGACGACGAAGGCTGGCGCGGACGCGGCCGCGAAGACCGGCGGCGCCGTGAAGACCGACGCGACGATGAAGACCGATGCCGGTGCGAAGGCCGGCGCGGGCGCCGCGACCGGCACCGCGACGACCACGAAGACCGATGCGACCGCGAAGACCGGCGCGACCGTGAAGACCGGCGCGACCGTGAAGGCGGGCGCGGACACCGCGGGCAAGGCCGGCGGCGATGCGGCCGTGAAGACCGGCGGGGCCGCGAAGGCCACGACGGGTACGGCCGCGAAGGCCGTCGACACCAAGGCCGGCGCCGGCGCCAAGACCGACGCAGCCGTCGACACCAAGGCTTCTGCGAAGACCACGACCGAGCCGGCGAAGGCGCCCGCGCCTGCGCCGGTGAAGGTCGACACCAAGGCTTCTGCGAAGGTCGACGTCAAGGCGGGTGTCAACGCCGGCGTCGCGACCCCCGTCACGAAGTAACGGCGAGCGCGGCGATCTCGTCGCCGATGATCTGGAGACGCCGCCGTGACTGGCGGCGTCTCGCGTTTCGGGCGTAGATGAGGCGATGTCGCGCAGCGTGATCGTCATCGATCGGTTCGCCCCCGAGGCGCCGGCGCTACGCGCGACCTTCGACGAGCGGTTCGCCGAGCCGCGCTCGACGCGCGCCGATCGCTTCATGTGGGACTACTGGCACGTCCCCGGGCAGTACACCGCGCTGCGTACGCCGGCGTGGACCTATTTCCCGCGCCGCCTCTACGATCGGTTTCACCAGCGGCTGGTTGCGTGGGGACGCGAGACGCTCGGCTGCCACGATGTGTCGCCGCCGTGGCTCTCGCTCTACGTCGACGGCTGCCGGCAGGAGCTGCACGGCGACCTGCCGCACGGACCCTGGGCATTCGTGTTCTCGTTGACGAACTGGCGCGGGCGCGCGTTCCGCGGCGGCGAGACCCTGCTCGTCCGCGACGAGGTGCTCGACTTCTGGCAGGACTTCGCGTCGGTGCGCGCCGTCGAGGAGCGCGAGTTGGTCCGCCGCGTCGAGCCGCAGTTCTCGCGCCTCGTCGTGTTCGATCCGCGGATCCCACACGGCGTCCGCGAGGTCACCGGCACTCACGATCCGCGCGCCGGCCGGCTCGTGATCCACGGCTGGTTCGTGCAGCCGCGCCCGTTCATCCGCGGCCCGCTCGCGACCCGCGCGGTCGCGTCGCGGATCGGCGATCTCACCGACGAGCTCGGTGCGTGGATCGGCACGCTGCCGGTCGCCGGCCTCGCGAGCTTCGCGTTCGACGTCGATCGCCGTGGCACCGCGCGTAACGTCGCGTTGCTCTCCGATACCACGCGCGTCCCCGCCGCCGACGAGCGCGCGCGCAAGCGCCTCGTGCGCCGCATCGGCGACGCGATCGCGACCTGGCGGTTCGGCCGCCAGCGCGCACCGAGCCGGGTCACGCTGCCGCTCGTGTTCGAGCGCTAGCCGGAACAGGGACAGACGCAACTTGCGCAACTTGCGATCTGGAACTCGTTGATCTGACTACGACGGTACGATCACGATCTACTTCGCGAGCGGTGTGAACACGGCCGGTGCCGCGACCCGCATGATCTCGTAGAGGATGTCAGCGAGCAGATCGCGGAGCTCGGCGCGCGTCAGCCGCGCACTCGTGCACCAGTCGAGCGACGCGTGCTCGACGAAGCCGATCCAGCCGCGCACCGCGGTCTCGAAGCGCGCGTCGCCGCGCAGGATCGGCGCGAACGGCGTGCCGTGCAGAAACTTATCGAACAGCCGCGTGCGCACGCCCTCGACCACCGCGGCGACCTCGGGGTCGCTGCCGATGCCGCCGCGCATGAGCGACACGAACGCCCGCGCATGCCGCGTGATGTGCTCGAGGTATGCATCGAGCGATCGCCGCACGCGATCGATCGGCGCGAGGTCCTGGGGGACGCTGCTGATCGCCGCGACCAGCTCGTCTGCGATCTCGGAGAGCCCCGCGACGTAGAGATCGCGCTTCGTCGGGAAGTAGTGATAGAGCAGGCCCTTCGAGATCTTCGCCTCGCGCGCGAGGTCATCGATCGAGACATCGTCGTACGCGCGATCCGAGAACGACCGCTTCGCCAGCGCGAGTAGCTGCGCCCGCCGCTGATCGGTCTCGAGCCGGACCCGCTGGCGCTTCGGCCGGGTGGCGGCGGCGCGAACGAGGCGTATGGCACGACGCGGGGGCACGAGACGGTCATCATAGTGCCCGGCGTTCCGCGTTGTTACCAGCCGCCGCAGATCGCCTATTGACTACTTTTCAATAGCACCTAAGCTGCAGCCATCAACCTTCTGGAGGTCCACAGTGACCGCGATCGTTCCCCGCGATCTGGACGTCGACTTCGCCACCGTGCCGCGCAACTGGCTCGCCAGCAGCGTCGCTGCGACCGCCGTCGCGAACGGCGTAAATCTATTGTTTCCCCACGGCGAACGCTTCTTCGTCCGCTCGGTGAAGCACTTCCTCGATCAGATCGACGACGAGGTCCTGCGCGCGCAGATCAAGGGCTTCTTCGGTCAGGAGGGCAGGCACGCGCGCGAGCACGATCGGTTCAACGCGATCCTGCGAACGCAGGGCTACGAGATCGATCGCTTCCTCGAGACCTATCACCGGCTCTCGACGTGGATCGAGGAGCACACGTCGCCCAAGCTGAACCTCGCCATCACCGCGGCGTCCGAGCACTTCACGGCGATCCTCGCCGACGGCGCGTTCGCGCACGGTCTGCTCGACGCATGCGATCCGAAGATGCGCGCGTTGCTCGCGTGGCACGCCGCCGAGGAGATCGAGCACAAGGCCGTTGCATACGACGTGCTGCGCCAGGTCGACCCGACGTATGCGGTGCGGGTCACCGGGCTCGCCATGGCGACCGTGATCCTCGGTGGCTTCTGGATCTGGGGCGCCGCCGTGCTGCTGAGACAGGACCGCGTCGGCGTGCGCGGCTTCCTGCGCCAGCTCCGCACGCTGCCGATCGGCGAGCCGGTGATCCGCCGCGTGTTCCTCCATGGCATCCGCCAGTACCTCCGCCCGAGCTTTCACCCGAGCCAGACCGCGAACGAGACGCTCGCGGCGGAGTGGTTTGCAGCGCGGGGTATGAGTATGCCCAAGACCATCAAGGAGGCAGCGTGAAGCTCACCGACAAGGTCGTCGTCGTCACCGGCGCGGGTAGCGGCATCGGCCGCGCCACGGCGCTCGCGTTCGCGGGCGAGGGCGCTCGCATCATCGCGTGCGATGTCGATCAGCCGCGGCTCGATACGCTCGCTCGCGAGCTTGGCGCGCGCGCGCTTCTCGTGCGCAAGGTCGATGTCTCCGAACGCGCCGCGATGCAGGTGTTCGCCGACGAGGTCCACGCCGTGGTGCCCGCGATCGACGTGATCGTCAACAACGCCGGTGTCTCGGTCGGCGGGCCCTTCCTCCAGACCAGCCTCGATGACTGGGACTGGCTGCTCGGCATCAACCTCAAGGGCGTCGTCCACGGCTGCCACTTCTTCATCCCGAAGATGGTCGCGCGCGGCGCGGGTGGGCACGTCGTCAACATCGCGAGCATCCTCGGCATCTATCCGGCGCCCAACGTCACCGCGTACGTCGCGAGCAAGTTCGCCGTCCTCGGGTTCTCGCAGTCACTGCGCGCCGAGCTCGCCGAACATGCGATCGGCGTCACCGCGATCTGCCCGGGCATGATCGCCACCGCGATCGTCGACGATGGCCGGATGAAGGGCGCGATCGGCGAGCGCAAGGCCAAGGTCTCGGCAGCCTTCAAGAAGGGCGCATCTCCGGAGATCGTCGCGCGATCGATCCTCGACGCGGTGCGCACGAACCCCGCGATCCGTCCGGTCGGCCGCGATGGCTGGGCGATCTGGGCCATGAGCCGGCTCGCGCCGAAGACCACGACCATGCTCGGCGCCGTGCTGTCTCGGCGGTTCGGCGCGCTGGACTGAGGCGGCCTCTCGCCGCAGTCGTCAACCCAGTCGCCCGCGCGGTGGTGGCTACACCACCGAACCGGCGATCACCCGCCGAGCTTGGCCGCTGTGCGACGACGTGGCTCACCGCTCCACGCACCGCAGGTTTAGCGCTAAGGTCGCGACGACATGAAGCTTGCGACCCTCCGCGACGGTTCTCGAGATGGTCGATTGCTCGTGGTGCGCCGCGACGGCGCTATCGGAGCGCCCGCTCCGGACGCCTGGCCCACGCTGCAGCGCGCGCTCGATGACTGGAGTGCGGCCGAGCCGGCGCTGCGCGCGGTCGCCGAGCAGCTCGAGAGTGGCGCGCTCGCGGGTAGCCCGGTCGATCCGTTGCGCCTCGGTGCCCCACTGGCCCGCGCGTACGAGTGGATCGACGGCTCCGCGTTCCTCAACCACGTCATCCTCGTCCGCAAGGCGCGCAAGGCGGAGCCGCCGCCGACGCTCGAGACCGATCCGCTGATCTATCAGGGCGGCTCCGGCGATCTGCTCGGCCCGCGCGATCCGATCGAGCTGCACGAGCCAGCATGGGGGCTCGATTACGAGTCCGAGATCTGCGTCGTGCTCGATGACGTTCCGATCGGCACGCCCGCGGCGGCGGCGCATCGCTACGTGCGGCTCGTGATGCTCGCGAACGACTGCACGCTGCGCAACCTCGTCCCCGACGAGCTCGCGAAGGGCTTCGGGTTCTTCCAGAGCAAGCCGGCGACCGCCTTTTCCCCGTTCGCGGTGACCCCCGACGAGCTCGGCGACCTCTGGCAGGACGGCCGGGTCTTCGCGCGCGTGCAATCGACCTACAACGGCACGATGATCGGCGACTGCGATGCCGGTCCAGAGATGCACTTCTCGTTCTTCGATCTGATCCAGCACATCACGCGGACGCGCCGGTTCACCGCCGGCACGATCCTCGGTAGCGGCACGATCTCGAACGCAGATCGCGCGCGTGGCGTCTCGTGCCTCGCGGAGCGCCGGATGATCGAGACGATCGAAGCCGGCAAGCCCTCGATGCCGTTCATGAGCGTCGGCGACCGCATCGAGATCGACGCGATCGATCCGGCCGGCACCAGCCTGTTCGGCAAGATCGAGCAACTCGTCGTCCCCGGACGCGCATCCACAGGAGCACCCGCATGAAGCTCGCACTCCACAACTACTGTCGCTCGTCGGCGAGCCATCGCGTTCGTATCGCGCTCGCGCTCAAGGAGCTCGCGTACGAGTACATCCCCGTGAACATCGTCAAGGACGGCCAGTTCGCCGACGCGTATCGGGCGATGAATCCGTCGGCGCAGGTGCCGACGCTCGAGATCTTCGAGGACGACGGCACCGTGCGCATGCTCACGCAGTCGCTGCCGATTCTCGAATATCTCGAAGAGCGATTCCCGCAGCACCCGATCATGCCGAACGATCTGTGGCTGCGTGCACGCGCGCGGACCCTCGCCGAGATCGTGAACTCGGGGATCCAGCCGCACCAGAACTTGACGACGAAGAAGAAGCTGAAGGCCGCGGGTGTCGACGATACCGGCTACGTCGCGGGGTTTATCACCGAAGGACTCGCGGCGTTCACGCAGGCGATGGCCGAGACGGCCGGCAAGTTCTGCGTCGGGGACTCGCCGACGATCGCGGACTGCTGCCTGATCCCGCAGCTCGCGAGCGCGCGCCGCTTGAACGTGGACATCGCGCACATCGCGCACATCGGGCAGCTGCTCGCGATCGAGGAGCGCTGCTCGGCGCTGCCCGCGTTCGCCGCGGCGATGCCCGACCAGCAACCCGACGCCGTGAAATAGAGGATTCGATGTCGAAGCCCGCTCCGCTCGGAATCAAGCGCCTCGAAGGCATCCACTACTACGTCCGTGACCTCGAGCGTTCGCGGCAGTTCTATACCGGCAAGCTCGACTTCGCCGAGACCTGGCGCAGCTCGCCCGACCTGGTGAAGCAGGGCCGCCAGCAATCGGCATGCTTCTCGGCGGGGAACATCAGGGTCGTGTGCAGCTCGCCCGTCGGCGAGGGTGGTCGCGCGCATCGGTTTCTGTCGAAGCACCCCGACGGCGTAGGAACGCTGATCTTCGAGGTCGAGGATGCCCCGCGCACGTTCGCGCTGCTCGAGGAGCGAGGCGGCACGGTGATCGACGAGATCCAGACCTTCACCGACGACGGCGGCACGCTGAAGCAATTCTCGATCACGACGCCGTTCGGTGACTGCACGTTCCGGTTTCGCGAGCACCGTGGTTATCGCAGCCTGTTCCCGGGCGCCGTGCCGTATCATCCGAATCAGGGCGGCGGCACGAACAAGTTCGGCTTCCAGGAGATCGATCACGTCACGTCGAACTTCCAGACGATGAAGCCGATGCTGCTGTGGCTCGAGCATGTCCTCGGGTTCGAGCAGATGTGGGAGGTCGCGTTCCACACCTCGGACGTCGATCCAAAGCGCAAGACGGGGTCGGGTCTCAAGTCGATCGTGATGTGGGATCCGGCGAGCAACACCAAGTTCGCGAACAACGAGCCCGCGCGGCCGTTCTTCAAGAGCTCGCAGATCAACATCTTCAACGAGGAGCTGCGCGGCGACGGCGTGCAGCACATCGCGCTTGCGGTCACCGACATCCTCAGCGCGGTGCGCGGCCTGCGCGCGGCGAACGTCACGTTCATGCCGACGCCCGGCAGCTATTACGACATGCTGCCCGAGCGGATCGAGAAGACCGGCATCGAGGCGATCGACGAGGACCTCGAGACGCTGCGCGAGCTCGAGGTGCTGATCGACGGCGATCACCACCACGCGTACATGCTGCAGATCTTCCTCAAGGAGTCGGCGGGTCTCTACGGCGATCCCGCGGCGGGCCCGTTCTTCTACGAGATCATCCAGCGCAAGGGCGATCGCGGCTTCGGCGCCGGCAACTTCCGCGCCCTGTTCGAGAGCATCGAGCGCGAGCAGCAGCAGAAGGCCGGACCGGCCGGGCCCGCGAACACCAACGAGCGCGGAGGCACCTGATGCTCGACCGGATGTGCGTCGGCGATGTCGCGCGCAAGCACCACATCCAGCTGCGCGGCGCCGACGGAGCCCTGCGCTACGAGGAGTGCTTCACGCGCGACGGGTTCGATGGGCCTTACACGATCCTCTATCACCTGCGGCGGCCGCACACCCAGCGGCTTGCGCCGGCGAAGCACGGCTGGGCCAGGCCGGTCGACGCCGGCGTGCGCGAGCTCGCCAAGCGGCACTACCGCACGCCGGCGCTCGCGACCCAGACCGGACCGCAGATCGACGGCCGGATCGCGCTCTTGTTCAACGACGATCTGATCGCCGGCGTCGCGTTTCCGACCGCGCCGGATCCGGTCTACATCGCCGATGGCGACGCCGATCAGCTGATCTACATCCACCAGGGCGGCGGCACGCTGCGCAGCGTGCTCGGCGATCTCGCGTTCGCGCAGGGCGACTATGTCTACGTACCGCGCGGGCTCACGCACCGGTTCCTGCCCACCGATCAACTCGCGCAGCACTGGCTGTGGTTCTCGCTGACCGGCGGCCTCCACGTCCCGAAGCAGTGGCGAAACGAGGTCGGCCAGCTCCGCATGGACGCGCCGTACTCGCATCGCGACTTCAAGCGGCCGGCGTTCGATGGCCCGCGCGATGAAGGACTGCGCGACCTCGTCGTCCGCAAGGGCGGCGCGTGGCACGGCTTCCTCCTCGAAGACTCGCCGCTCGACGCGGTTGGTTGGGACGGCACGGTGTATCCATGGGCGTTCCCGATCCTCAACTTCCAGCCGCGGGTCAGCTCGGTGCACCTGCCGCCGACGTGGCACGGCACGTTCGCGGCGCGCGGGGCGCTGATCTGCAGCTTCGTCCCGCGGCCGGTCGACTTCCACCCCGAGGCCATTCCCTGCCCGTATCCCCACAGCTCGACCCACTGCGACGAGATCATCTTTTATTGCGACGGTAATTTCACATCACGACGCGGTGTCGCGCCGGGCAGCATCTCGCACCATCCGATGGGCTTGCCACATGGTCCACATCCGGGGAGCTACGAGAAGTCGATCGGGACGACCCGAACCGACGAGCTCGCGGTCATGCTGGACACCTATCAGGTGCTCTCGGTGACGCCTGCTGGCCTCGAGATCGAGGACGCGAACTACCAGGACAGCTTCGTCTAAAGGCATCGGCAGGCATCGGCAGGCATCGGCAGGCGCCAGTTCGGGCAAGCACGCGTACCAGCGCACGGATCGCGTCGAGTGCCCAGCAGAAGTCGATCTCGGGCATCGTTGGTAGGTCCGCGCCGAGGGTCAGCCACTCCAGTTGCCAAGCCCAGGCTGCGTTCGCCGCTACGAAAAGCCGCATCGACCGGCCTATCTTCCGCGGGTATCGGTCGAGTTCATGCGACTGGTTGGCGTCGTGGCTTCCTCATGAGTCTCGACAATGCGAAACTTTCTTCCTCAAGGACCTGGCCACGGGAGCTCCCGTTGGAGATGCAACGACGTGATGACGAAACGAGTGACCACGTGGATCGCGTGCTTGGTGCTACTGCAGGGGGCGTGCACGCTGGGGATGATGGCGCAGATGAGCGGGCCCAAGGAGGCGAAGGAGCCCGCGCACGTCTCGTGGCCGGAGGTGCAACCGCTGGCCGACCAGGCTGCGGCCGACTTCGCCAGGAAGGACCAGGGTGAGGTGCTGGCGACCTACCTCACCCAGCGGAACTGGACCAGTGGCACGAACGAGGAGAATGGCCACTACGAGCGCGGTACCGGGGTCTGGCTCTTCTGGAAGCGGAAGGGGGGCGCGATGGTCAAGGGCGCCAAGGGCGAGAGCGGCGTGTGTTTCCAGCACGACTGCTCCCTCGTGCAGCAGCAGTCCGACGGGCAGTGGCAGGCTCCGTTCCTCGACTGCGCCGACCACAGCCAGGTGAAGGTGACCTGCGAGAGCGTGAGCCGGTTCTCGTCGTCGAGCGTACCGAGCCGTCGCGCGGCAGCCCACCCTGCGCCGAGTGAGCCAGCGGCGGCACCGGCGGTAGCGGCGCCACCAGCGGGGCAGCGGGCCGCGCGCCCGGCGCAGTCCGACACTGACGCTATCCTCGCCGACAAGGCGAACTTCCGGGTCAAGCTGGCGGCCCTGCGGATCGCCGAGCCCGGTGCGACCGGCAAGAAGGTACTCCTCGAGGTAGCCGCGGACGGCGGGCTCATGCTCATGGGACGCCCCGGCGGCCGGATCAGCGAGAAGGGGCTCTACACCGATGCGTCGGGGCGGAGCCTTGGCGCCGTCGACAGGGAAGGGAACGTGTGGACGATCGTCCGTGGCAAGGCCGAAACCATTGGGCGGATCAAGGGGGCGTCGATCGAGTTCGGCCAGCAGGGCAAGGTTCTCGCCATCGGGCGTGATGGCTCGATCGAGATGAAGGGACGAAAGCTCGAGACTTCGAAAGAGAGGCTGACGCCGCGAGGCGTGAGTCGCGAGATGGCCCTGCTGGCGGCCTTCGTCGCGGTCATCTCCGGTGGCGTGCACTTCAACTGATCGCCATCGACTGCCTTTTCAGAACAGCCGCCGACCGCCTGCGTCAAGGCAGGTCGCGGACGCGACAGGCCCATGCGCGCGTGTACGCTAGAGTTGCGGGATGTGCTGGGCGGTTGCGTCGCTTGCGGTTACCGCGGCTTGCGGTACGTCCGCACCGGGCACGCCGGATCCCGTTGTACGCGGCGACGCAGCGATCACCGCCGACGCTGTGCTGCACGATGCGCCGAGCGGCCCGTGTCAGTCGAGCGACGCTTGCCTCGCTGGTTGTCTGCGTGGCGACGTTCGCGCATGCGGACGCGCGAGGACGCTGTCGGTCGGGCTCGGCAACCGCACGGAGCGACTCGAACGCAGCGAGCACCTCGCCGCGGCCTGCATGCGCGGCATCGCGGCTGCGTGCTAGGGCGCGGTCGCGCGGCAGCAGCGGAAGCCGTTGGTGTCCTCGAGGATCCTATTCAGGTGCTCTCGGTGACGCCTGCTGGCCTCGAGATCGAGGACGCGAACTACCAGGACAGCTTCGTCTAAAGGCATCGGCAGGCCCAGTTCGGGCATATGATGCCGCCGAATGTGCACCGCGCTTCGAGCCCTGACGGTTGCCGTGCTGCTGGCCCTCACCGGCAACGTGGCCGATGCCAAGAAGATCGCGGTGGGCCACGTGGTCTCCGAGGCCGACGTCGCCGACGAGGCGGGCGCGCTCACGCTGCTGATCCGTAGCGGACTGGTCGGGGATGATCGATCGCTCGTCGACATGCCTCCGGACGTCACGCTGCGTGGTGCCGTCGCCGCGCTGACCACGGTCGGAGCCGACGACGGGCTGTTCCTCGATCTCGGTCGAGAAGGCACGAAGCTGCGCCTCACCATCGTGCTCGTGGCGCTCGAAGGCCCGCCGGTCGTCTTCGTCGCGCGTGCTGGGGACGGTGACATCGGCACGCTCGCGCGGGGCGCCGTCGAGCACGTGACGACGAAGCTGCGCCTGATCAAGGGCAAGGTCCCGGACGTCGCGCTCGGGCCGCTGCGTCCCTACGCGGCCGCGCTGCGGCTGCGGACGTCTGATCCGGCGGCCGCGGCCCGCGCCCTCGCTGACGCCACGCCGCGAACGGCCCTCGCGGTCGAGGCCGCTGCCACGCTGCTCGCCGGGCTTCCCGCCGCGGTGACCGACGATGCACTCTCGGTGATCGCGGCACGCGCGATCGGCGATACCAAGCACCTCGACACGGTCGGCAAGCGCGCTGACGACGTCGCGCTCGCAGCGCGCGCACTCGCAGCCCTCGCGCGCACCGATCTCGCGACCGCCAAGCTCCAGCTCGCTGGCAAGCCGAAGCAGACCGGCCTCATCACGCTGGTCAGCGCGATCCTCGCCGAGCTTGCTGGTGATCAGAAGCGGCTCGACCAGCTGATCGTCTCGGGGCTCACGTCCGACCAGCCGCGCGCGATCGTCGCGCTCGCGTCGACGATCACCACGCTCGACAAGGCAACGCACGCCGCACTCGTGGCGTACGCCGAGAAGAACGTCGCAGAGGCCCCCGGCGTCACCGGCGCGATCGGGCTCGCGGCAGCCGAGGCGGGCGTCGACAAGCCACGCGCGCTCGCAATGGTCAGCGTCCGCGAGCTCGACGACGCCGCGATCGTCCGCCTCGAGGCGCTGATCGCGGCGGCGACCGATCCGACGAGCCTCCGCCTGCGTGCCGAAATCGCGCTGCGCCGAGCCGAGGGCAAGGAAGAGCTCGCAGTTGGTGCCTACGCCGCGGCGGCCGACGATGCGCCGCTCGCGCATCGCTATCGTGGGTGGCTGCACGCGGGGCAGGGGCGCCATGCCGAGGCTGCCGTCGCGTTCGCGAGCGCCAAGGCGAACCGCGAGCATGTTCGCGCGCTGGTCGCGGCGAATCAGCTCAAGACCGCGGTGACGCTGATCGACAAGCCGACGTCACCCGAGGAGCTCGTGCTGCTCGCGCGGATCGACCTGCTCGAGAACCGTCTCGTCGAGGCCGAGACCCGGCTCGCGCTCGCCGAACGCGGGGCGCCGATCAGCCCGCTCATCCAGACCGTGAACGTCGAGATGGGGCTCAAGCAGGGCAATGCCGAGCAGGTGAGCATGGCGCGCCTGCTGCTCGGACAGGCCGGCGCGCCGGCCACGCAGGTCGCGGTGATCAGCCCCACCAAGGGTGCCAAGGGCACGAACAAGGTCGTCATCGATCTCGGGACGGCGTCCGACGACACCCGGCTCGTCGAGCCGATGCTCGAGGCACTGGAGCTCGACGTGCTCGCGAAGAAGAAGATCGTGGTCGCCGAGCTCGAGTGGTCGCCGTCGACATTCTCGTTTCGGGAGATCCATCCGCGCGTCCTCCGCACCGCGATCGAGCAGCTCCTCCTGGCGCCGCCGTACGACATGCAGGTCGTCACCGCGCCGAAGACGTTCAAGGGCAAGACCGTGCCGCTCGACGAGCTGAGGGCGCTCGGCGCCGACGCCGATGCGGTGCTCGTCTACCGCGTCGACGCAGATGGCTCCGAGGCACGCATCACGATGTTGTTGCATCCAACGGGGTCGACCGAGGCGTCGCAGGTCAACCGCAAGATCTCGATGCCGGGCCTCGTCACGTTCAACGTGTTCAAGCTGGTAGCGTTGATCGGCGCGCTGCTGATCGCGATCCTGCTCGGCGTCCTGTACTTCACCCGCGCGATGGGGCGCGTCGAGATCCAGATCGCGCGCAACGCAGATCTCGACGAGGCGCTGTGCATCGAGATCACGAAGCGCGAGGCTCGTCCGGCGATCCCAGACATGCTCGAGTTCCACGTCGCGACGAAGCAGGCCGGTGCGGTCACGCGCAAGCGTCACGCGACGCTGATCTCGAGCGGCTTCGCGATGCGTGTACCGGTCGGCTCCTGGTACGTCCACCTCTACGGCACGTACTCGCCGGGTGGCAAGCTGCGTCTCGTCCCCGATACCTGCACCCAGCTCGTCGACGTCAAGCGAGGCGCGCTGGTCGAGGTCGCCTTCGATCTCGTGGCGACCGGCGCCGAGGTCACCGTCCAGGTGATCGCCGAGCCGCGCCGCGGCATCCTGGTGTGGTCGGACATCGACCAGACCCAGCTCCCGACGAACGATACCGGCGAGGTCGAGCTCAGGCTGCCGATCGGCACCCGGCGGATCTCGATCGACGCGCACGGCGCGCATCTCTCGCGCGAGGTCCAGGTCCCGACGGCAAAGGCGTTCACTGTCACGATCAACGTCGCGCGCGAGCTCCGGCTGATGAAGGACGTCGTGCTCGATGCGGACGCCGCCACGCATAACGACCTCGAGCTCGTGCTCGCGCCGTCGGGACCACGCACGCCGTTGCCGTTCGCGGCGGCGTCCGACCCGACCGCGGGGGCCGCGAAGACCCAGGCCGCATCGGCAGACACCGTGGCTGCGGTGGTCTCGCCATCGCGCCGCCGGCTGCTGACGCCGGGTGGAGAGATGCTGCTCGAGCGTTACCGGGTGACGGCCGAGCTCGGCCGCGGCGCGATGGGGCTCGTGCACCGCGCGTGGGACGTCAAGCTCGAGCGCGAGGTCGCGATCAAGGAGATGGCGGACGAGCTGCGCGTCATCCCCGAGGCGCTCGAGATGTTCCAGCAGGAGGCCAAGGCGCTCGCGCAGCTCAACCACACGAACATCGTGGGCATGTACGACCAGATCACCGACGTCGACAAGGTCTACATGATCATGGAGTTCGTCGACGGCCGCACGCTCGAGTCGATCGTCGCCGAGCGCGGCATGCTGCCATGGATCGAGGCTGCCGCGATCATCGACCAGGTCTGCGCCGGGCTCGCGTACGCGCACGCCCGCAAGGTGATCCATCGCGACATCAAGCCGGCGAACATCTTCGTCGCGAAGGACAAGACGGTGAAGCTCGGCGACTTCGGGCTCGCCCGCGTGATGCGCGAGGTCACGATCCGCCGCACCGAGGTTCGCGGAACACCGCTCTACATGGCGCCCGAACAGGTCACCGGCGTGGACGTCGATCACCGCGCTGACCTCTACGCGATCGGCTGCACGATGTTCGAGCTGCTGTGCGGCCGCCCGCCGTTCATCGACGGCGACGTCCTCTATGCGCAAGTCAACACGCCGCCGCCGGCGCCCTCGTCGTTGAGGGCTGATCTCCCGAAGGAGCTCGACGAGCTCGTGCTTTCGCTGATCGCGAAGCACCCCGATGATCGACCGGCGTCCGCCGCGGCCGTTCGCTCGACGCTGCGCGATCTAGCGTGAGCCGGGCGCGAACCGGGCGACGAACGCGACGAACGCCTCGCCGAAACTCGCGAGCAGTGCGCGCGTCGACTCGTCGGTCAACCGCCCGTCCGCGTCGAACCGATCCTGGGCGCGCGGGATCAGGATCTCGGGCTGGCCCATGCACGGCGCGTCGCTGAACAGCAAGATCTGACGCATGTGGGCCTGAGCGCGGATCGTGCCGGACATCCCCGAGGCCGCACCGACGAGCGCGATCGGCTTGCCGCGCAACGGCGACAGCGGCGGCGGGCGCGAGATCCAGTCGAGCGCATTCTTGAGCCCACCCGGGATGCTGTAGTTGTACTCGGGCACCGCGAACACCACGCCGTCGGCCTGTGCGATCGCGGCCTTGAGCTCGACGACCGCGGCCGGATCGCCGAGATCGCTGTTGAAGATCGGCAGGTCGAGCGAGCCCCACATCGCGAGCGTGGTGCCTGCCGGCATGGTCTCGCCG
Source organism: Kofleriaceae bacterium (assembly GCA_046590445.1). Lineage (GTDB taxonomy): Bacteria > Myxococcota_A > Polyangia > Haliangiales > Haliangiaceae > JABFXX01. Next base: position 7,326 of record JBKJUF010000223.1, on the reverse strand, counting down.
ACTGCCGCGAGCAAGGCTCGGTTGAGCGAGCCTGCGCGCAGGCTGCCAGAGATCCCCAGAAGCGCAGCCATGCTTCGAGGCTACCAACTCCCTCGGTGCCCGGGCGTGTGGTAGGCAACGATCATGTTCTTCTCCTCGAAGAAGTCGCACATCCCCGATCCCGACGAGGCGCTCCCCGGGCGGACCACCGCCGTCCGCGTCGGCGAGACCCACTTCGTCAACGGGCACCGGATCCAGCCGCCGTTCCCCGAGGGCATGGCGCGCGCGATGTTCGGCATGGGCTGCTTCTGGGGCGCCGAGCGCAAGTTCTGGCAGCTGCCCGGCGTGTACGCGACCGCGGTTGGCTACGCCGCCGGGTTCACGCCGAACCCGACCTACGAGGAGGTTTGCTCGGGGCGAACCGGTCACAACGAGGTCGTCCTCGTGATCTACGACCCGCAGCAGGTCAGCTACGACGCGTTGCTCGCGACGTTCTGGGAGAGTCACGATCCGACGCAGGGGATGCGCCAGGGTAACGATGCTGGGACCCAGTATCGCTCGGGCATCTATACGTTCGACGATGCCCAGGCGAAGGCCGCCGAGCCGTCGCGCGCCGGCTATCAGGCTCAGCTCGCGAAGGCGGGATATGGCGCGATCACGACCGAGGTCAAGCCGGCCGGTGACTTCTACTACGCCGAGGACTATCACCAGCAATACCTCGGGAAGAACCCGGCGGGATACTGCGGGCTCGGCGGCACCGGCGTCGCGTGCCCGGTCACCACATCCCGGCTCGCTGCGAAGTAGCGCTGGGGCCGATCAGCTCGGCGGGCGCTGGACGACGAGCAGGTACTGGAAGCGCGCCGTCGCGGCGCGGGCGAGCAACCCGGCCTCGCTCGGTGCCTCACCGCCGGTCGTCTGCCCCACGGCACCCTGTTCGGCATCCGCGATCATCGAGCAGGCCGCCTGGATGCCCTCGATCTTCTGCGCGATCCGGTAGCGGCTCGCAGGGTCGAACAGGTTCGCGAACGGCTTGGCCGCCGCGCCGGTATCGGTGTCGAGCAGCAAGCTGTCGGCGGAGCCGGCACGCTGACCACCACACGTGACTGCCGAAACGCCGGCGGGGCGGCGATCGATCGCGGTGACTCCGACGAGGCTCTGCGCCGCCGCCGCCTCGACGCGATCGATCCGGTACTGCGCGAGCACGGCCATCCGGGTCGTGACCAGCGGTAGCGGCGCCGTCAGCGTTCCGATCGTCGTCGCGTCGGGTGGCGTCGCGACGACCTCGCCGCCGCGAAACTCCCAGTTCCCGACCATCTTCCAGCCCGACGGCAGCGTCGCGTTGAAGCCCTCGAACACCACGATCCGATCGCCCGCGACCGATGGATCGGGATCGCAGGGGCCATCGACCTCGTCGCCATCGCTGTCCGCCGTCGCGAGTGGCCGCGAGATCGGGCAGCGATCGCAGTCGTCACCGACACCGTCGAGGTCCTCGTCGTACGTGCCGCCGGGAATCGCGTTGCAGAAGTCCTTGTCGTTGCGCAGGCCATCGCCGTCGATGTCGCCGTCATTCGCGATGCACGTGCCGCTGCGGCCATCGCCATCCGCGGCGCTCAGGTTGCACGTCGCACCATCGTCGCAGAGGTCGTCGAGGTCACACGGCCCGCCGACGTCCGGGCCGCCGCCGCATGCCGCGAGAACCAGGAAGGCGAGGATCGATGAGGTACGCACCGGCCAAGAGTAACAAAAGCCGCAGCTCTGACGGCAGACCTATGCCCGGGGATGTGGATGGAGCAGGGCCTCGAGTAACACGAACGCCATCGCGAGTGCGACGAGCGTCACAGCTCGTCCGCCCACAATGCCGACGCCGCCGCGATCAGGCCACCAGCCAACGCCTGACCTGCGGTGACCAGTAGCTGGACGATTCGGCTCATGAGAGCCCTACGATTCGAATGGCCGGCTGGATCGGCCCGTCGTGCATCAGAGCGTCTTCGTGTACGCGAAGCCGCGGCCATCGCAGGCAAGCGGTATCGTCGCGATCATGGCAAGGCCAGCAGTGAGTGAGCTCGATCTCCGTCGCGCGTTCGCGCGTGCAGCATCGCGACCGGCATGATCAGTCGCCTGATCAGCCGAAGTACATCGGCATGCGGCACACGGTCGTGAAGCCGAGCCGTTCGAGAATCGGGGCGGAGGTCGCCTCGCGGGCGTGCGAGGTCGCGAGCACGAGCCCACGCGCACGCGCGTCGACGAGACGTGCGTTGACGAGCGCGCGATAGAGGCCACGCCCGCGAAATCGCGGCAGCACGACGCCACCGACGAGATAGGCCGAGCGCGGTAGCGCGACGTAGCTCGCGGTCGCCGCGGGCTCGCCGTCGCACGACGCGATGAACATGCGCTGCCGGCTTTCCGTTCGAACGCCGGGCGCGGCGACCAGCGTGGCATTGAGCGCTGCGATCGCGGCGAGCTCGGCGTCCCAGCCCTCGGCCATCACACGCGAGAACACGTCGACGTTCGTGGCGTCGACCGCGGCGACCGCGATCGCAGGATCGGGTGCGATCGTGTCGTCGATCGCACGGGCCATGCCACGTCCCCAGCTCTCGACGAGGCCGCGCCGCAAGAGGCGCGCGCCGAGGTCCGCCGGGGCGCTGCCGGGACCCGCGTTCCACCGGAACTTGAGGTCGAGCTCGCGGTACTGAGCGATCGTCGCGTCGATGATGGCGTCGGCCTCGCCGTCGGGCAGCGCCGAGTAGATGACCTCGTTGAGACTGCCGCTCTTGATCGACGGCGTCACGATCTGCAGCCAACCCGGCCGCTCGATCACGCGCATGTCGGGCACCACCGGAAAGGCGCGACGGGATGCGACGATCACCTCCTCGAAGATTTCATCGGCGGTCAGCCGACGCATCTCGAGCCCCGTTGGTTCGGTCTCTCGTTATCGATCAGCGGTTGCGGCGTCACCGCGTGCAATTGTGGCACGTGGGCGGCTACGCCCTGCGATCGCTCGGTTGACGCGCTCTCATCGCGTCCTAACCTGCTCTCCAGTCGAGAATGGGAGGTCGTCCGGCGAGGCCGGCTCCGAGGAAATCGAGCGCAGGGGAAGGCGAGGTGTGATGAGTGCTTCCAATCCACGACCACGTATCGCGGGGGGCCACCGGCTGATGTTCGAACGCAGCCCGCTGCCGATGTGGACCTTCGACGAGGACACGCTGCGCTTCGTCACGGTGAACGACGCGGCCGTACGGCTGTACGGCTACCGGCGCGAGGAGATGCTGGCGATGACGATCACCGCCATCTGTCCGCCGGACGACACCCCACAGAGCGCGCAATCGACCTCGCGTCATCGCCGGAAGGACGGCTCGGTGATCACGGTCGAGCTCGCGGCGAATGACTTCGTCATCGACGGCAACCACGTCCGGCTCGTGGTCGCGAACGACGTCACCGAGCGCGACCGAGCGCGGGATAGCGCGCGACGCAGCGACGAACAGCTCCTCCAGGCCCAGAAGATGAACGCGGTCGGCCAGCTCACGGCCGGTGTTGCACACGAGGTCAACAACATGCTCGCGGTGATCGCGAGCTATGCCCATCTGCTCGAAGACTCGCTCGGCACAGGCGACGTGCGCCGCCGGGATGCGACCGAGATCCGGCTCGCCTCCGAACGAGCAGCGGTGATCACGCGGCAACTGCTCACGCTGAGCCGCCACAGCGTCGTCACGCCGCGGGCGATCGACCTCGGCGTGACGCTCGCGGGCATCATCCCGATGCTGAACCACCTGGTCGACGCCCGGATCGAGATCGTCGTGCACCAGAGTGCGGTCCCTGACGTGCTCGCGGATCCCGGTGAGGTGACGCAGGTCCTGATGAACCTCGTCGTGAACGCGCGAGACGCGATGCCCGACGGAGGCCGGATCACGATCGAGACCGAGCTACTCGTCGTCGAGGACGAACGTGCGGCCACGGTCGGCCTGCGTGCGCGTCGCTATGGCGTGCTCGCGGTGACCGACACCGGCGGCGGCATGGACGCCGAGACCCAGCGCAAGATCTTCGATCCGTTCTTCACCACCAAGGCGATCGGCAAGGGCACCGGCCTTGGTCTGTCCATCGTGCATGGCATCGTCGCGCGCGCGGGCGGTGCGATCGCCGTGTCCAGCAAGCCGGGTCACGGCGCCACGTTTCGCATCATGTTCCCGGTCGCCGGCACGGCCGACGACTGATCGTCAGTTCGCCGGCGCCGGCAGCGCGGCCATCGCCGGGACCTCCTGCGTCATCGTCTGCTTCAGCGGCGATGCGGCGACTGTCGTCTTGCGGCAGTACACCTTCAGGGTCGCGACGTTCTCGTTGATGCGCTGCATGAACTGCGGATCGCCCATGTCACCCGTGATCGGGATCGTGCAGATCGAGTAGTCACCGGGGACGAGCTCGTCGAACTCTGGCAGCGGCTTGCCCTCGCCGAACCAGAACTTCATGCCCTGCGCGCCGCCCGCGATGAAGCTGTCCATCAGCTGCTTGCCATTCGCGGGGAGTGCGGTCCCCGCGAACAGGAAGACCTGCGCGGCGTCGACCTTGTGACCCGCGGCGGGCTTGATCTGGACGACGAGCGTGACCTGGCCGACCGGGAAGTCGATCGTCACCTTGGTCTCCTTGCCGGCGGTGACGTGGGTGTTGGTCGTCGTCGTCTTCATCGACATCATCTTGTTCTGCATCACCTGGAGAACGACCGCGCCTTCAGGGACCTTCTTCATCGTGAAGTTGCCCTGGTCATCGGTCTCGGCGGCACCGAGCTGCGCGCCACCTCCCTTGGAGGAATGGGTGACGGCGACGTTCGCGAGCGGCTTGCCCTGCTGCGTGACCTTGCCGGAGATCGAGCCGAAGCCACGCAGCGTCAGCGTGACTGGCGGCGGATCTTGCTTGCCGTCGAGGATGGCCACCGACACCGAGCGGCCCGCGGTCGGATGATCGGCGGCGAGCGTCGTCGCCTTGACCGGCACGCCGATGATCGAGAACCGGCCGTCCTGGTCGGAGACCGCCGAGCGGATGCCGCCCATGTTCTCCATCGCGTCCTCGTCGTCGTCGGGCTTGTCGTCGTCGGAGAACATCAGCATCTCGCCGAGCTTGACCTTGGCCCCGGCGATCGGCTGGCCCTTGCGATCGACGACCTTGCCGGTGACCTTGCGGCCGCGATGCACGGTGACCGCGCCGAGATCGACGGTCTTGCCGGGCTCGACCTTGGCGTCGCGTTTCGTGGTGACCGCGAAGTCAGGACCGCGGAACGTGACGTCGTACGTGCCCGCCGCGAGCTCCTTGATCTCGAACGCGCCGTCCTGCGCTGGCGTCGGGGCCTGCCAGCCGACACTGACGTTGGCGAGCTTCGGTGCACCACCACCGTCGACGACGATCGTGCCCTTGATGCCGCCCGCCGCGGCGAGCGTGATCCGGACGTTCTTGTCGCCGGTCTTGGCCGACGTGTGGTCGCGACCCCAGCCGCCGCTGGCGCTGGTCGAGCGCGCGGCCCACAGCCGGTACGCCCCGTCGGGCAGTCCGGTGATCGTGAAGGCACCGGCGCCGTCGGTGGTCGCCGGCGACATGCTGGCGAGCATCATGCCCTCCATCGACTCGCCGCCGAGGATGTCGGGAAACGCGCTGACCTGGACCTCGGGAACCGGCGCGCCCTTGTCGTCGACGACGATGCCGGAGATCGTGCCGGTCACGTCGAGCACGAGCTCGAGGTCGCGGGCCTCGCGCTTCTCGGTGAGGTCGAGCGCGAGGAGCTTGCTCGCGGCGCTCTCCGATTCGGCGCGCGCCTGGAGCTTGGCCCGGGACACGCCACGCAGCTCGAACGCGCCCTTGGCATCCGTCGTCGCCTGGCGTCCCGCGACCTGCATCATCTGCTCGTCCGCACCGGCGACCCGCACCGTGGCAAATGCGACAGGCTTCTTGGTGGCGTCGACCACGGTCCCCGCGATGACCCCGCCGGCCTTCATGACGAGCTGGACGCCGGTGACCGCGCGATCGGTGATGGTGATCGGTGCCGACCGCACCGGTGCATGCTCGCCGTCGAGCGCCGCGAGGATATGCGTGCCGGCGGCGATCGCGCGGATCGAGAACTGTCCCTTGTCGTCGGTGGTCGCGATGTTCGGATCGGGCTTGCCGCCCTCTGGCTGCTCGCGCTCGAACCGCTCGAAGCCACCGAACCCGCCGATGCTGACGTGCGCCTTCGCGACGGGCTTGCCGGTGTCGTCGACCACGTGACCGGAGATCGCGAAGCCGCGATGCACCGTGATCGTGAGCCGACCGACCGCGCCCGCCGAGCCGACGGTGGTGAACCCGGCTGCCGGTGCGTAGCCGTCGGCCTCGACCTCGACGCCGGCATAACCCGGCGACAGCGGCTTCAGCGTCGCCTCGCCCTTACCGTCGGTCTTCGCGGTTGTCTCGTGCGCGTCGCCCGAGCGGACCTCGGCGTTCGCGACCGGGCGCTTGCCGTCACTCGTGACGACGCTGACGACCACGGTCGCGCCCTCGCCGAGCCGGATCACGACGGGGTCGCTGCTCGCGGTGAGCTTGTAGGTCATGCCGCCGATCAGATCGCCGGACTTTGCGGAGAGTGCGTAGGTGCGCCCGACGAGCTTGTCGAACGAGAACGTTCCATCCTCCTCGGCCTTGGCGGTACGCGGCGGCACCGAGCTGAGCCAGACCTCCGCGCCGCCGACGCCCGTGCCGTCGGGACCGACGACCTGGCCTTCGAGCCTGATCGGTCCGGCGGGATCGAGATCGAGCGACCATCGCGGTGCCATCGCGCGGGGTGCGTCGGCCTCGTCGGCGGGCTTCTCGGGGGGCTTTGCCGGCGGCGTGATCTCCGCGGTCCGACCGCTGCCGCTCGCCGGCTTCGGCTTGTCGCCATCGCCACGCAACCACAGGAACCACACTGCCACGAGCGCGACCACGAGCGCGACCAGTCCACCGACGAGCTTTCGGTTCATGTCACTCCGATGCGCGAGCTTGCGCGCGCGAATCATGGTGACGAAGATCAATTCCCGCCAGGGGTGCGACAGGCCGCGACGTATGGTGCCCGCGAAATATCTCGCGCCGTGACGACGGCATCGCAGCCTGTCAGCAGCGGTCGCTACGGCTCGTCGAGGAAGCGGTAGCGATAGTCGGTCGGCGACACCAGGGTCTCCTTGATCGTCCGCGGCGCGACGAACCGTAGCAAGTTCAGCGGCGAGCCGGCCTTGTCATCGGTGCCCGACGCACGCGCCCCGCCGAAGGGCTGCTGGCCGCTGAACTTGCTACGGTTCGTCGCGCCGCGGACGATCAAGGAGACCCTGGTGTCGCCGACCGACTATCGCTACCGCTTCC
>JBKJUF010000186.1:0-8662 GCA_046590445.1 Kofleriaceae bacterium | reverse complement strand
TGCTGCTCGCCGAGATCGCCAAGATGGCGAAGGACGGACCGACGCAGGACGAGGTCACCGGCGCGATCGCGAACATCGCGGGCGGCTATGGCCTGCGCTTCCAGGCGGCCGCCGATGTCGGCGCGGCCCTGATCGGCGCGGAGCTCCACGGCTTTGGCCGCGAGTACCTGACGAACTATCCGGTCGCGGTTGGCAAGGTCGACGTCGAGAGCGCGAAGCGCGCGGCCTCGGAGATCCTCGACCCCAAGGCCTACGTGATCGTGATGGTCGGCGACGCCAAGGATCTCGAGCCGCTGCTCAAGAGGGAGGGCTGGCGCTACCAGAAGGTCGCGTTCACCGATCCGATCACCGCACCAATCGCGGTGCCCGACGCGCCGATCGATCCGAAGGTCGCGGCGGCGGCAAAGCAGCTCCTCGTCGAGGCGATCACCGCGAAAGGCGGCCAGGCGAAGCTCTCCGGCCTCAAGAGCTTCAAGATGGTCGCGACCGGCTCGACGACGATCAGCGGCCAGACGGTTCCCGTCGACATCGAGCGCGTCTACGTGCTGCCCGACAAGATGCGGATCGACGCGCTGCTCGCCGGCCGCGTCAAGGTCATCGTCGCGGTCGACGGCAAGGCCGGCTGGCAGCTCGCGCCCGATCCGAGCGGCGCGAAGATCCAGCTGACCGAGATCAGCGCGAGCGATCTCGCGTCGATCGAGTTCGAGCAGTGGCGCGAGCCCGAGCTGATCCTGCTGCGCGCGCAGGAACCGGGCGCGCGGCTCTCGCTCGGCCCCGACGAGGTGATCGATGGCCGGCCGCACGCCGTGCTCAAGCTCGATCCGCCGCGTCACGTCGATGTCACCCTGTACATCGACAAGAAGACGAAGCTCGTGACCCGGATGAGCTACGCCGAGGCCGCGGGTGCCGAGACCGACCAGTTCTCGGACTACAAGGATGTCGGTGGCCTCAAGATCGCGCACAAGCGGCACAGCAAGGGCAGCGGCCGCGAGACCAAGCTCGAGCTCAAGGCCGTCGAGCTCGATCCGAAGCTCGATCCCAAGCTGTTCGAGAAGCCGTCGGTGCCTGCGGCCACGCCCACGCCGAAGCCCGCGCCCGCGCCGAAGTGACTCACGGACAGTTGTAGAGCTCGTCATTGGCGACGAACACGCGGGCAGGCGCGGGCCCGCACGTGACCTCGAGTCCGGACGCGATCACGGGCGGTAGCTGCTTGTCGCGCGGGCTGACGTCCTCCTTGACCGGATGCGGCACCGTGATCCGCACCGCGAGCTGGTCGAACGTCGCCGCCTCGAATGGCACGAGTGCGATCGCGTGCTGCTCGACGCGCTCGACCTCGGTGGCCACGTCGATCGCCATGATCTTGCGTGACCCGAGGTTCGCGAGCAGGACGCTGACCATCGCGGACCGCCCGATCTGGGTACCGCCGAATGCGGCCATCGGCTCGGTCGCGTCAGCGTAGTTGATCATCCCGAGGCAGATCGGGCTCGGCGGCCTCGCACCCTTCGGAAGCTTCGCGTACGTAGTGGCGGCAGGCACCGGCGGCGGGACGCGCGGCGCCAGCCGCTCGAGGTGGCGCGCCTGCTCTGCAATCCACTCCACCTGCTTGCCGAGCAGGTTGCCGGGCGGTGGATCGCGCAGCACGTAGGGCTCGGTCACCGGCGCCGCGGCGACGAACTGCAGCGTGCAGCGCACGGTGTACGGATGCGCCTTCGCGGCCTCGAGCCGCAACACCTCGGCGAGCTGCGGTGCGACGGCTGCGATCGTGCGGTCGAGCTTCGTCGACACCAACACGTGGAGGTAGAGTTGCGTCGCCGCCTCCGCGGTCGGCGACAGCCCCTCGGCACCCGCCGGAGCCTGTTCGAAGCCCCGAAGCGCCTTCTGCAGGATCTCGCGGGTCTCGGCGGCGAGCGCCTTGCCGGCGAGCTCGGCCTGGACACAGGTGAAGTGCGGGAGATCCTCGAGCGCTTGCTCCTTGATCGTGTCGCTGCCAAGTGCGTGGCCGCGAGCAAGTTCGGCGCCCGTCGAGCTCGCGAGCTGCGCGTGAACATGCCGGAGCGCCGCCTCGCGCATCGCGGCCGGCAAGACCTGGCGCTCGACGAGCCCGAGCAGCTCCCACGACGCGCAGCTCGAGGCCGTCTCGGGGAGGTAATTGCCGAACCGCCGCCGCTCGAGGTCGGCGAGGGCGGCCAGCTCGACGCCCGCATATCCGGACGCATCGAGTGCCTTCACCGCATCGGTCGCGGCCTGGACGTCGCGGTGGCGGCGTTCGACGTCGAGGCGCTGCGGGCTCGCGTCGTCGTAGACCTTCGCAGGCTGCTTGCCGCACCCGACGGCGAGGCCGACCAGCAAGACCACACGACCAGCCATGCGTCGCATGGCCCTACCATACGCGGAATCGCATGTGTGGGCGAGCGGGTGCGCGAGTGCCCATGGTCGCAGCCGACGCTACGCCGACGGCGCGCGGCGGATAGGCACGGACCGACCATGACGGACGAACACGATATCGAGCGCAGCAGGGGGACGCTTTCAGGAAGAGATCGCGGGCGCTCTTCGCATGAAGGCAGAGCAGGGCGTCGCCGGCGATCGCAAGCGATCGAGCCGTTTTGCCGGTGGCGGTTCCCGGCCGTGGTCGCACGACCAAGGGCGCCACGCACCGCGATTCCAACCGCTGATCTGGTCGCGTTAGATCCCGAGCGCGCGCGCGATCGGAAGCTCGCGGATGCGCTGGCCGGTCAGCGCGAACACCGCGTTCGCGAGCGCGGCACCGACCGGCGGCACCGGTGGCTCGCCGACACCCGACGGTGGCGCCTCGCTGGCGACCAGGTCGGTGTGGATTCGCCGCGGCACGTCGCGGATCCGCGCGATCCGGGCGTCACGGAAGTTCGATTGCTCGACCCGGCCGCGCTTCAGCGTGATGCCGCCGTACAGCGCGTTGCTGATGCCCATGATCAGCCCGCCCTCCATCTGCGCGCGCACGCGGTCGACGTTGACCACCGTGCCCGAATCCATCGCGATCCATGCCTCGTCGATGCGGAACTTGCGCACCGGATCGGGCACGACCGAGATCACGACGGCGGTGTACGCGACGAAGCTGCGATGCGCGGCGAGCCCGAGGTGGCGACCGGCGCGTTTGCGATCGTCCCACCTCGCCGAGGCGGTGACGCGATCGATCACGCCGCGCAGCCGGCCCGCGTCGACGGGGTGGCGATCGAGCGACTCGCCGTAGTTCGCGAGCTGGGTGATGCCGAGCTCGACGAGATCGGCCTTGCGCGCGGGCCCGAGCACCGCGTGCCACATGTCGCGCGGGTCGAGCTTGCTGGCGACGGCGAGCTCGTCGATGAACGAGCCGATCGCGAAGGCGTGAAAGATGTTGTAGACGGACCGATACCAGCCGACCCGGACCGGTGCCTTCGCCTTGCACGCCTCGGCGCGAACGTTCGGGATCGCGAGCGGCACATCGAGGACGCCTTGCTGGAGATCGCGGAGCGAGGGCTCGATGACGGTGTCGTCGAACGTGCTGCCGATCGGCGTGAACGCGGTCCGGTGATGCCACGCGACGAGCTTGCCGTTCGCGTCGAAGCCCGCGCGCAGCCGCTGCGCGTTGACCGCGTTGTAGTAGCCGTGCCGGATGTCGTCCTCGCGCGTCCACTGCACGCGAACCGGCGCGCCGACCTCGCGCGCGAGGAACGCGGCCTCCGACGAGAAATCTGACTTCGACTTGCGGCCGAAGCCGCCGCCGATCAGCGTGACGTTGATCGTGACCTTGTCCTCGCCGAGTCCGAGGACGCGCGCGACCTCGGCCCGTGCCGCCTGCGGGTGCTGGGTCGGCGCCCAGACCTCGGCCTTGCCGTCCGCGACGCGTGCGATCGCCACCGGCGGCTCCATCGGCAGGTGCGCGAGGTGCGGGACCAGGTACTCGGCCTCGACGACCCGGGCCGCCGTGCCCATCGCTGCATCGACATCACCGACGCTGCGCAGCGGCGTACCGGGCGCGCGCACCGACGCGAGCAGCTCGTCGCGGAAGCTCGCCGAGTCGTAGCTCGCGTGCGGGCCGTCGTCCCACGTGACCGCGAGCGCCGCGCGCCCCTTGAGGGCCGCCCACGTGCTGTTCGCGACGATCGCGATGCCGCCCCACGGCTGGAACATCCACGGGCGTTTCGGCGCTGGCATCGCGATCACGTGCTTGACGCCGGGGATCGCGAGGGCGGCAGCGCGATCGACGGTGGCGACGGTGCCCCCGACCACGGGTGGCCGTGCGATCACCGCGATCAACATGCCGGGCAGCGTGATGTCGGCGCCGAACAGCGCCTTGCCCTCGACGTAGCCCGGGCCGTCGAGCAGCGGCAGCGACGGATGGTTGACGTTGCGCAGGTCCTTGAACGGCCGCAGCACGAGATCGGCGACCTTGGGGACCGGCAGCTTGCTCGCCGTGGTGACGAGCGCGCCGAACCCAAGCGCGCGCTTGGTCGGCGGATGCACGACCTGGTGATCGAGCGCGATGCAGGTCTCGGGGCGGACCTTCCACTGGTTCGCCGCGGCCGCGATCAACATCTGACGAGCCGCGGCACCCGCGCGCCGCAGATCGTCGAGGAACTTGCGGACGCTCGACGAGCCGTCGGTGTTCTGATCGCCGTACTGCTTGTCGCCGATCGCCTGGCGGACGATCACGTGCTCGAGCTTGGCGCCGAGCTCGTCCGCGATCAGCACGGGGAGCGAGCTGCGCACGCCCTGACCCATCTCGGAGCGATGGCAGATGATCGTCGTCGTGCCGGTCGCGTCGGCCGCGATGTGCACGAGCACGTTCGGTGACAGGCCGGTGGTCGCGGACTCCTGCGCCTGCGAGACCGGGCGCGGCCCCGGCCCGGCGAAGCCCGTTGGCTCGTCGGCGGATGCCTCGCGCATGTGGAAGCCAAGCGCCAGCCCGCCGACGCCGAGGTTCAGCGCGACGAGGAACGATCGCCGCGTGATCTGCACGGGGCCAGTCACCGGTCGTCCTCCGGCTCGTCCCCTGGCACGCCGGCGGTCTTCTTGATCGCGGCGCGGATCCGCGGATAGGTCCCGCACCGGCACAGGTTGCCCGCCATCGCGGCGTCGATGTCGGCGTCGTTCGGGCGCGGCTTCGCGGCGAGCAGCGCGGCCGCGGTCATGATCTGCCCGGTCTGACAGAACCCGCACTGCGGCACCCGCAGCGCCAACCACGCCTGCTGCAGCGGATGACTGCCGTCGTTCGACAGCCCCTCGATCGTCGTCACCGCCTTGCCATCGACGCGGCGCATCGGCGTGACACACGCGCGAACCGCCATGCCGTCGAGGTGGACGGTGCACGCGCCGCACAGCGCCTCGCCGCAGCCGTACTTCGTGCCGGTCAGCCCCAGCATGTCGCGCAGTGCCCACAGCAGCGGCATCTCGGGATCGACCTCGAGCGTGCGTTCGACACCGTTGACGCGGATCTTCATCGGCTCTCCTGCGGGTGATCGGGACACGCGGCGCCGGTCTCGACCCAGGCCGCGACGAGCGCGCCGAACTGCTGCTGCGTGCCGGGCGCTGGCGCGCGGTCGGCGCCGGGTGTCCAGCCCCAGCCGACGAGCTCGTCGTGCGCGCTGTGCTCGACGATCTGCGCGAGCGTCTTGCCACCGTTGCGTTTCGGATCCTTGAGCTGCTCGCAGATCGCACCTGCCGAGCGGCCGACCCACGCCATCTCGCGTGGCGCGAGGTGCCAGTTCGGCGCCCCGGGGACGCGGGTCATCGGCTGGTTGCGATCCTGATGACATGCCGCGCACTGCATGCCGGCGACGCCGCGATCGCCTTCGCCTCGCAGGACCGGCGGGTCGTGGAGCTGCAGCTGCATGCCGTGGTGCGGCACGTCGCCGGCGGGATGGCAGTTGATGCAGCGCGGATGCATCAGCACGCGGCTCGCCTCGCCGAACAGCGCCTGCGAGCGCGCGGTGCGATCCGCGATCCCGGCGAAGTCACCGACCGCTCGCAGCTCGGTGACGGGGACCTCGCGGAGCACGAGCGGTGGGTTCGAGCGCGGAGTGCCGCCGCCACACGCGGTGCTTGCGACGACGAGCCAGCTCGCCAGGGGGACCTGCATGGCGGCAGCATTGGTGGAATTCGTAGACGTGCCAACCCGGGAGCCACGGTTTCTGCGTGCGCTGCGAGGTCGACGGCGACTGCGCGCCGGGCAGGGCTGCGGCGTTGGCTGCAACGCGTGCTAACGGGAAGCTGACCGCTAACGTTCCGGATCGCGGTCATCGCGCCCGCTGTAATGGCGCGCCACGCGTCGCAGGTTCTGCACGGTGAACGGCTTCTCGAGGCGCTCGTTGGGAACGCGGCTGAGAAACCGGCTGATGTCATCGCGCGTCAGGTCTCCGCTGACGAACACGAACCGCCGTGCGAGGTCCGGCCGCAGCGCAGCGACCCTCTCGTAGAGCTCCATCCCCGTCAGGTGAGGCATCGAGATGTCGGTGAACACCACGTCGAAGTCTTCGCCGGCCGCGATTCTTTGCAAGGCCTCGCGCGGGTCCTCGGTCGTCACCACCTCGAGCTCGGTTCCGAGGAGGCGAGCCATCGATCGCAAGATCGTGGGCTCGTCGTCGACGATCAGCACGCGGCCACGCGTTTGCCGGGGAGCGGTGCTCGGGGTCGGCGCCTCGAACACCGCCGGCAACGTGATCCGGAAGGTCGTGCCGAGTCCCGGGCGCGTGTCGCAGTCGAGCGTGCCTCCGAACGCGGTGACGATCTCGTGCGAGATCGAGAGCCCGAGACCGGTGCCCGTGCCAACCGGCTTGGTGGTGAAGAACGGGTCGAAGATCCGCGGTAGCACGTCGGGCGCGATGCCGGGCCCGTTGTCGATCACCTCGATCGACACGCTCGTCCCGCTCGCCGAGGTGCGGATGACGATGTGGTTGGCTTGCGGCTCGCTCGCTGGAAATGCCTGGGCCGCGTTGACCAGGAGGTTGACCAGCACCTGCGTCAGGCGTGCCTCGTCGACCCGGACCGGCGGGACGCTGGCGAGCTCGAGGATCACGGACGCCCGCGTTCGTAGCTCGTGATGCGCGATGCTGAGAGCACTATCGATGATGGGTCGCAGATCGCTCGGAACGGCCTGCGCGTCGTCTCTCGCGAGAGCCTTGAGGCCGCGCACGATCCGCTTCACGCGCTCACCGCCGTCGCGGACCTGATCGAGCAGACCGACGATCTCCGCGATCCGCGGCGACGGTGTGGCGCCTCCGAGCAGCTCGAGCTCCTCGATCGCCATCGCGAGGTTGGTGAGCATGTAGGTCAGCGGATTATTGATCTCGTGACCGACGCCGGCCGCGAGCGTGCCGGTGGTCACCAGGCGCTGATGGCGCGCCAGCCGATCCGCGATCGTCCGCTCCGCGGTCGTGTCTCGGAACGTCGTGATCACCGCATACGGCGTCGCCTCGCCCGGTTGGATCAAGGGTCGCGAGTTGACGCTGAGCCAGCGCGGCATCGCCGAACCATCGTGGAGGACCATCGTGATGTCGGCCTGCGGGATACCGGTCCGTAACGTCAACCGCGAGGGCTGGTCGTCGTCGGGGAACGGGCTCCCGTCGGCCCGGGTGACCCGCCAGCTCGGATCGAGGGCGTCGCGCCCGGCGAGCTGGCCGTCCGAGAGGCCGAGGATCGACTCGGCCGCGGCGTTATGGACGACCACGACACCCGAGGCATCACGTAACACCACGCCTTCGACCATGCCCTCGAACAAGGACTGCAGGCGACGCTCGCGATCCGCGAGGAGCGCCTGTTGCTCGGCCAGCGCGCGCTGCTCGTGGCGGAGCTGGCGGCCGACGCGACGCAACTCGAGCAGCGCCATCACCTGATCGGCGAGGAGCTGCAGCGCTTCGAGCTGGATTGGCGTCGGTTGCCGCGGCACGTGGTCGATCGCGCACAGCGTTCCGAGGATGAAACCCTCGGGATTACGGAGAGGAAACCCCGCGTAGAACCGGACCCGCGGCTCGCCGGTCACCAGCGGATTGTCGGCAA
The DNA here is from genome assembly GCA_046590445.1 of Kofleriaceae bacterium. Classification (GTDB taxonomy): domain Bacteria; phylum Myxococcota_A; class Polyangia; order Haliangiales; family Haliangiaceae; genus JABFXX01. Next base: position 652 of record JBKJUF010000186.1, on the reverse strand, counting down.
ACCGCGCATCGAGAATGGCATCGTGGACCACGAGGAGCGCCTCTTGCGCGACCGCGTGGCCACAGAACGAGACATCGCGCGGGGTCTCGGGGGCGTCGAGGCCATGGCGCGACTTGAACCACTGGCGATCGGCGTCGATCAGCGTGACCAACGCGATCGGCACGTCGAGCACGATCGATGCGAGCCTGGTGATGGCGTCGAACTGCGACTCCGGGAGGGTATCGAGCACCGAGTAGTCCTCGAGTGCGCGAAGGCGCACGCGATCGTTCTCGGGAATCGGAGCAGGCTTCACGCGAGCTCACTCTACGCTTCCCGGCCATGGTTCCCTGGGTGATGAGCAGCTCTTCGTGAGATCGGCAGCGGCTCGATCGCCTCCGGCGAACCGGCGAGCACGTGCCTCTGGTTAGCTCCGGCCGACGGGGCGAATCGCGTCCGCCAGCTCGTCGGGCGGCAGGGCGTTGAGCACGTCGCGCTTGCGGATCCGTGCGCGCCGCGCCATCCCGACCGCGAAGCGAACCGCGTCGAGGCCCCGCGTCGAGTGCGCATCGCTCGACAGCACGAACTTGATGCCGCGCGCGACCGCCTTGCGAGCATTGACCGGATCGAGGTCGAGGCGATGCGGATCGCCATTGATCTCGATCGCGGCCGGTGA
>JBKJUF010000562.1:0-3442 GCA_046590445.1 Kofleriaceae bacterium | reverse complement strand
CCCGAGGATCTACAAAATGCCTCAGTGCAGCGGTTCGCCGGCGCACGGCTGAGGCTTCGGCGGCCTCTGCTGCGCGGCTGGCGACAAGGTCCGGTCGACGAAGAAAGCGCACACATGTACTCGATCGAGCGCCGCTTCGATGGCGGCGTGACCGCCGAGCTCGTTCACTCCGGCATTGACTGCGGCGACGCGCCACCAAGCTCGGTGAAGCTGGAGGTGCTTCGCTTCCGTGGCGCAGCCGGTCTGCTCGCACTCTCCGAGGTCCCTGCCCGATGCCTGAGCGAAGCAGCCCGTGACGCCTCGGAGATCGCGTCGGGGGATTGATCTACGTCCGGAGGCGCGCGGCGACTACCGCGCGGCGCGGCGCAACGTGTCCACCTCACCCGCTCCGGTCTCCAACGCTTTCTCATTCGAGGACGAAGGTGACCTTGAGCATGACGCGGTACTCGGTCACCGCGCCGTTCGTGACGGTGACCTTCTGGTCCTGGACCCACGCCCCCTCGATGTTCTTGACGGTCTTGCTGGCCTGGGCGATGCCGGACTTGATGGCGTCGTCAAACGAGGTCTTTGAAGAGGCGCTGATTTCGATGATCTTGGCTACGGACATGGTGCCCGCACTCTAGCGACGTTCGGGTTCGCGCCGCGTCCGGAGTGATCGCGTAATTGCTACTCGACGCCGGTCGACAGCACGAGTGGGACGCCGCGGCTCAGCCGCCGCCGGCGGTACCGATCGCGAGCCGGGTCAGGCCGGTCTGCTTCGCGCGCTCCATCAAGTTGACGACGCGGCCGTGGGCGACACCCTTGTCGGCCTTGAGCACGACCTGGGTGTTCTTGTCGCGCGCGAACGCGGCGCGGAACACGTTGTCGACGGTCGCATCGGGCATCGCCTTGCCGCCGATGACGATGTCGCCGGAGATCGGGATCTCGAGGACGAGCGACGCCTTCGACGGATCGATCTCCTGCGCCTGTCCCGACGGCAGGTTGATCTTGATGCCGGAACGCTGCGCGACCTCCTCGGTCTCCTGCTTCTTCTGCTCCTGCTTCTTCTCTTCCTGGCGTTCGACCTGCACGGCGAGCGCGCTCACCATGAAGATGATCACCATCACCAGGAACACGTCGGTGAGCGGGGTGATGTTGATCTCGGCGAAGATCGAGTCATTGCCCTCGTCGCCGACCTCGTCGGATACGTCAGGCTGCTTCCCGATCGCCATCGTCGTCACCCTTCGTGCGCTTGGTTTCCTTGCGATCGGTGGACTCGGTGCGGGTCGGCTTGTCGCTGTCGTCCTCGCGCTTCAGCTTGCGGCTCGGCTGCGAGTCACCAGGCGGGTCGAGCAGGAGCTCGAGGAACGCGTCGGTCAAGAGCTTCAGCTCGGTCGCGATCCGGTTCGCGCGCTGGCTGAAGAAGTTGAACAAGATCACGGCCTCGACGGCCACGAGGATACCGGCGGCGGTGACGATCAGCGCCTCGGAGATCGGACCGGACACCATGTTGAACTTGACGGTGTCGTCACCCTTGAAGCCGCCCATCGCCTCGATGATGCCGACGACGGTGCCGAACAGACCGACGAACGGGGCGGTCGCGCCGATCGTGCCGAGCATCCACAGCCGGGCACGGAGGTCCTGGTTGACGCGTAGCCGCTCGCGATGGACCGCGGTGGCGACGTGCTCGGGTTTGGCGCGGCCGAGCCGCTCGTAGCCCACGAGGAAGACGTCCGCGATCGGCGACGGCGAGCGCTCGCATGCCGAGCGGCCCTCCTCGACGGCACCTCGGCCGAGGCACCGCCGCACCGCGTCGCCGAGGTTTCTGGCGCGGGTCACGAACTTCCACTGCGCGATCGCGCGCTCGATGGCGACGGCCAGCGCGATCACGGAGAACGCGACGACGACCCACATCGCCCCGCCGCCGTGGCTCATCAAGTCCCAGATCGACTCTTCCATGGGCTAATTCCTTGATAGCACAGCAGGGCACGAGAGGGTCGTTAGCCCCGTCTCGCAACTACCTGGCAACTACGGGGCAAACGGTGCCCGGTATCCCCCGCCGTCGAAGTCGACAAATACAGGCGTCGTGAACGCAGCTGCCGGAACGCCTTTCCCCGTCAGCGCAGCTCGGATCGTCGCGAAGTCGCCGCTCATGATCGCCGGTCGCGTGGTGTCGTTGATCGAATTGTTCGGGAGGATGGGAAAGATCGCGCGATCGCCGCGCACCCGGAACACGAGCCACGCGTCGCTCCCGGTCGCTCCCGCGCGCGTCACGATGTCCTGCGCGTCGAGCGTCACCGTGACCGTGGCCTGGTAGCGCCGCACGTTGCCCGGGCCTCCGATCGTCGCGAGGTTGACGGTCATCGCCTGCGCGGGGATCGGCGCGACCGCGCACGGGTCCTTGGGAGCGAGCGTGCCGAGGTTGCGGCTCGTCCAGCAGCCGAGCGGCAGAAGCGTCGTGATGTCATCGCGGCCGACCGGGTCCGGCGTCGCGTTCGCGAACACCTCGAGGGTGTCGAACTCCGCCCAGTCGGGCGAGGTCATCGTGACCGCGATCGTGATCGGCTGGCCGGCGGGAACCGGGAACACGCGGCCGAGCGCGGGCTGGCCGCCGACGGTGACGGCGATCATCGGGCCGTTGGTCACCACGATGTCACGCGGCGTGCTGTTCGCGCCGGTCTGGGTCGCGAGCGCGGCCTCGACCGCAGCACCGCTCGCGAGCGCGGCCCCCGAATCGTCCGGAACCCGGACGTACGTGCGCGGCATGCCGACCGGGTCGGAGGCGCTGGTGTGGGTGTCGCTGTTGCCGGTCGGGGTCACGAACAGGCCGAGCGACAGCATGCTGATCCAGTCGCGCATCACCCGGTCGAGCGACTTGTTCTCGCGGAGCCCGTCGGTGTTCGAGTCCACGATCGTGAAGCCGTTCCACACCTCGAGGCCGTTGAACTGATCGCTCCACAGCGACTCGCCGGGCAACCGGAGCCAATCGTTCGGCACGCTCGAGTCCGCGTAGTCGCCGTAGATCGTGCGCGCGGCGTAGTCGTACTTGACGTTCGCGCGCGAGAACGCGGCCTGGAACTCGGTGAAGCCGCTACCGCGCGGATGGTTGACCTGCACGACCTGCCCGCCCCGCGCGCGCATCGCGTCATAGACCTGCGCTGGCGTCATCGCGAAGCCGGCTCCCGCACCGCGTGCCCAGTCGATCGCGCCGTGGTTCGCCGAGGTCGTGTCGGGGACGATCGGCCAGGTGTTGAAATGACCGTAGGCGAACGGCGTGACCTCGATGCCGGGGATGACGCGCACGAGCTCGGCGAGCTGCATGGACTCGACGAGAGGCTGCAGATCCGACACGTAGTCGTGATCGGTCACCGCGAACATCTCGAGGCCCGCGGATACCGCGGATCGGATGCGCTCCTCGGAGAGCACGTTGGAGTCCGGCGAGCCGACCTGGTGGACATGCCAG
>JBKJUF010000099.1:0-11625 GCA_046590445.1 Kofleriaceae bacterium | reverse complement strand
CGCGAACGCGTGCGAGAGCAGAGTTGCGCCGAGGGCGCCGACACCGACCGCGCCCGCGACCTTGAGCAGGAACGCCTTGAGCCCCTTGAACTCGTCGCCGATCTCGCCGCGCACCTTGCCGAGGTGGCCGACGGCGAGGTCCTTCGCGTCAGCGATCAGGCCCGAGAACAGCTCGGGCATCGACGCATTCGATACGTCAGGAGTCTTGGTGTTTCCGGTGTAGGTGCCCATGACCGGATAGAGCGCAAGTGGCGTGCCCAGGCCGCTGCGAGGTCTTCCTATGCGGCCGGGGCAAGTACCATCCCGGCGCGACCGAGCGCACCGATCACGCGCTCGCAGATCGCGCGACCCGCCGGCGTGCCGAGCAGCGGCAGCATGGGCACGAGCAGGTCCAGCCCATCGTCGACCAGACCATGCGTGCGTGCGCCGTCGGGACTATCGTCGTGCACGAAGACCAGCATGCAGGCGAGCTGGAGCAGCCACAGTGCGTGGGCGGTCACCGTGATCGTCTCCGGAGGCAGCCCGCTGCCCTCGAGTGCGCGCGCGAAGATCGCGATCGCGCGCTGGCGCACCGCGGTGGTCTGCGTCGAGAACGCCCCGAGCGGGTCGCCCGGATCGACGAGCCGCTGGATGATCGCGGCGAGCATCGCGCGATGTGGCCGGATCGAGTCGAGCTTGGCGTGCAGTACGCGCCCGACTCGCTCGCGCACCGTGCCGTCCGCGCGCGCCGCGACCAGCTCGATCGCGGCCTGGTTCTCCTCGTAGAAGGCGAACACGAGGGCTTCCTTGGACGGGAAGTAGTAATACGCGGCACCGAGCGACAGCCCCGCGGCGCGCGCGATGTCGCGCATCGTCGTCGCCTCGACGCCACGGTCCTGGAACAACCCGAGCGCGCGCTCGAGGAGTACGCGCCGGGTCGTGTCGCGCTTGCGCTCGCCCTCGCGGGGCTCGCGGCGGGGGGGCCGCGGTGTCCGTCGGGGCTTGCGGCTCATCGCGGTGGCGGGGCGGCGTCGCGCGGTCATCCGTGAGCCGGTGTAGCCGAGGTCGCAAGGGCCGCGCCTCGCCGCACGCGGTGAAAGACGTAGAGGTTCGCGAGGTGCGCGATCCCGAGCAACAACAGCAACGTTCCGAGCCTGGTGATCAGCACGCTGACAGCCTCGGTCGGCGTGATCGCGGTCAGCGTGCCCGGCCGCAGCAGGAGGAGGGACCACCCGAGGTTCACCAGATAAAACCCGATCACGAGGAGCTGGTTGATCGCGTCCGCGAGCTCGGGCTGCTCCGGGAACACCGTGCGGAGGAACACCTCGCCGTGGTGCGAAAGGGTCCGGGCGAGCCAGATCGTGAGGGTGACGGCGACGACGGCGTACGGCAGATAGACGAGCAGCAGGGACTGGGACACGGGGCCTCCTGGAAACATGCATAAGTTGAACGTGTTCAAAACATGCGCCCGGGCGGGTCGTGCGTCAAGTGAAAAAGTGAACGGGTTCAAAACCGTCGAGATCTCGACGTAGACCCGCGGCCTCGGCGATGGCAACCCCGTGGCTGCGCCGGTATAAGGTCTCGACATGTACACGCCGTCGCGCGACGAGTTCGTCGCGGCAGCCGGGAAGGGCAACCTGATCCCGGTCTACCGCGAGCTCCTCGCCGACAGCGACACGCCGGTCTCTGCCTATGCCGCGCTCGGCGCCGGCGAGCACTCGTTCCTGCTCGAGTCGGTGGTCGGCGGCGCGACGTGGGCCGCGTACTCGTTCGTCGGCGTCGCGCCGCGAGCGGTCGTCCGATGGACTACCGGCACCGCGACCGTGACCTGGTACGACGTCGATGGCGGCGGACCACCGCGCACCGCCGAATGGGCGACGCCCGATCCGACGTCTGCGCTCGCCGAGGTGCTCGGTGAGCTGCGGCCGGTCGACGTGCCGGGCCTGCCGCGGTTCTGGGGCGGCGCGGTCGGCTGGATCTCCTACGACTGCGTGCGCGCCTTCGAGGACCTGCCGGCCCGCGCGCGCCCGGGGCCCGAGCTCGGCGATCTGCCATCGCTCTGCATGGTCATCACCGACACGCTGCTGATCTTCGACAACCTGCGGCAGACCCTGAAGGTCGTCGCCACGCCATACCTCGCGCGTCCCGACCGGGCCGAGGTCGCCTACGAGCGCGCGTGCGCGCGGATCGACGCGATCATCACCAAGCTGCGGGCGCCACGCCGGCCGCTGCCGATCCTCGAGACTCCACGCGCGGGTGAGCGGCCCTCGCTGATCATGCCGCCGGGCTCGACGTTCACCCGCGACGCCTTCCTCACCGCCGTCGATCAGGTGAAGGAGTACATCCTCGCGGGCGATGCGTTTCAGGTCGTGCTCTCGCAACGGTTCGGCGAGCCGATGGCGGGCGCACGTCCGCTCGACGTCTATCGCGCGCTGCGCGTGATCAACCCGTCGCCGTACATGTTTCATCTCGAGTTTCCCGAGGCGCGTGTCACCGGCGCGTCACCCGAGACCCTGGTCCGGCTCTCCGACGGTCGTGTCGAGCTGCGGCCGATCGCCGGCACGCGGCCGCGTGGTGCCACGCCTGCCGAGGACGATCGCCTCGCAGCCGAGCTCCTCGCCGATCCCAAGGAGCGCGCCGAGCACCTCATGCTGATCGACCTCGGACGCAACGACGTCGGGCGCGTCGCCGAGGTCGGCTCGGTGCACGTCGTCGAGCAGATGGTGATCGAGAAGTACTCGCACGTGATGCACATGACCTCGCACGTCGTCGGCGACCTCGCAGAGGGCAAGAGCTGGCTCGACGTCCTGCGCGCGGCATTCCCGGCGGGGACGCTGTCGGGCGCCCCGAAGATCCGCGCCATGGAGATCATCGACGAGCTCGAGCCGCATCAGCGCGGCATCTACGGCGGCGCCGTCGGCTACGTCAGCTACACGGGCAACCTCGATCTCGCGATCGCGATCCGGACGTTGGTCTCGGTCGGCGACATGATCTACGTGCAGGCCGGCGCCGGCCTCGTCGCGGACTCGGTCCCGGTGATCGAGTACGAGGAGTGCGTGAACAAGGCCCGCGGTGTGTTGCGGGCGGTCGCGATGGCCCGCACGGCGCGCGAGGAGCTGACGTGAAGCTCCTCCTGATCGACAACTACGACTCGTTCACGTGGAACCTCGCGCAGTACCTCGGCGAGCTCGGCGCCGAGGTGTCGGTCGAGCGCAACGACGCGATCACCGTCAACGCGATCGCCGCGCGCGCGCCCGATGCGATCGCGATCTCGCCGGGCCCGTGCACGCCGAACGAGGCTGGCATCTCGATGGATGTGATCGAGCGGTTCGCGGGCACGATCCCGATCCTCGGCGTCTGCCTCGGCCACCAGTGCATCGGCCAGGTGTTTGGCGGACGCGTCGTCCGCGCACCGCGCGTCATGCACGGCAAGACCTCGAAGATCTTTCACGACGAGCACGGCCTCTACACCGGCATCGAGAACCCGTTCGTCGCGACGCGCTATCACTCGCTCGTGATCGCGCCAGATTCGATGCCCGACACGCTCGAGGTCACCTCGAAGACCTGGGAGGACGAGATCATGGGTGTCCGCGCGAAGGGGCTCGCCATGCCACTCGAGGGCGTGCAGTTCCATCCCGAGTCGATCATGACGACCGCCGGCAAGGCGCTGCTCGCGAACTTCCTGCGGCTCGCGCGCGATGCGACCTCCCGGGGCATCACGGCCCGCGAGGCGAGGTCGTGACCGTCGCGATCGTTCGCGCGCTCACGCGTGCCCTCGGCGGCAGCGACCTGTCGCGTGCCGAGGTCGCCGAGGTGATGGGCCAGATCATGGACGGCGAGGCCACGAACGCGCAGATCGGTGGCTTCCTCGTGGCGTTGCGCGCCAAGGGCGAGACCGTCGACGAGCTGGTCGGCGCCGCCTCGGCGATGCGTACGCGCGCGATCGCGCTCGACTGCCCGCGGATCGAGCACAGCATCGACACCTGCGGAACCGGCGGCGATGGCGCCGGCACGTTCAACGTCTCGACGCTCGCGGCGATCCTGATCGCGGCGTGTGGCGGCATCGTCGCGAAGCACGGCAACCGCGCGCAGTCCTCGAAGTGCGGCTCGGCCGACGTGCTCGAGCACCTCGGCATCGCGATCGATGTCGATCCCGATGTCGTCACGCGCTGCATCGAGGCGAGCAGCATCGGCTTCGCGTTCGCGCCGCGCTTTCACGCCGCGACACGCCACGCCTCCGCCGCGCGCCGCGAGCTCGGCACCCGCACGATCTTCAACTTGCTCGGGCCGCTGACGAACCCCGGCCACGTGCGCCACCAGGTCGTCGGCGTCTACGATCGGCGCTGGTGTCAGCCGATGGCCGCGGCGCTCGGCGCCCTCGGCGTACGGCGCGCTGCGGTCGTGCACGGTGCCGACGGCCTCGACGAGATCGCCGTCCGAGGTGATACGCACGTGGCGATCTGGGACAACGGCTCGCTGAGCAGCCACATCCTCCGGCCCAAGCACTTCGGCTGCGACGAGGTCGATCCCCAGGGACTTGCAGGCGGCGATGCCGCGCACAACGCGAACATGCTGCGCAAGGTCCTCGCGGGTCACCACGTCGGGCACGGCGAGCGCTTCGAGGCAGCGCTGCACGCGGCCGCGATGACCGCCGCGCTCGGCCTCGAGCTGCTCGAGCCCGGCGAGCTCGATCTCGATCGGCTGCCCGATCAGTTCCTGCGTGCCCACGCGGTCGCGGTCGACGGCGCCGCGCGCCTCGTCCTCTATCGCTGGCGGGAAGCCAGCGCCGCCGCGCTCGACGCCGACCTGTCGGAGCTCGCCACGCGTACCGCTGCGGAGTTCCGGGGCGTCGAGTGACGATCCTCTACACGATCCTCGCGGCGAAGCGCGACGAGGTGGCCGCCGCGCGGATCGCGCGCCCGCTCGCCGAGCTCGAGGCAGCCGCGAAGCTGGCGGGTCCGGTGCGCGGGCTGCGTGCCGCGCTCGAGCGGCCGCCGGGGAGCCCGGTCCGCGTGCTCGCCGAGATCAAGCGCGCGTCACCGTCCGCCGGGCCGATCCGCGCGGGTGCTGATCCGGCCGAGATCGCCGCGCAGTACGCCGAGGGCGGCGCCGCCGCGATCAGCGTGCTCACCGATCGCACGTTCTTCGACGGCGAGCTCGCGTTCCTCGCGCGCTGCCGCGAGCGCGTCGCACTGCCGCTGCTGCGCAAGGACTTCATCGTCGACCCGTACCAGGTCGTCGAGGCGCGGGCCGCCGGCGCCGACGCGATCTTGCTGATCGTCGCCGCGCTGTCGCGCATGCAGCTCGCCGAGCTCGTGGCCGTCGCGGCGTCCTGCCAGCTCGATGCGCTCGTCGAGGTCCACGATCCGCGCGAGGCCGAGACCGCGGTGGCGTGCGGGGTCACGCTCCTCGGCGTCAACCATCGCAACCTCAAGACGTTCGACATCGACATGACGTTGACCGCCACGATCGCGCCGCTCCTGCCACCCGATGTCGTGCTCGTCGCCGAGAGCGGCATCCGCACCGCGAACGACGTCAAGGTGCTCGGCGCGGTCGGTGCGCACGCAGTCCTCGTTGGCGAGCAGCTGATGCGCGCGGCGTCACCCGCGCAGGCACTGCGCGAGCTGCGAGACGCGACGTGACCGTGAAGATCAAGATCTGTGGCATCACGCTCGTCGACGACGCCGCGCGCGCGTCGGCCGCCGGTGCGGACTTCGTCGGGCTCAACTTCTGGCCGCAGTCGAAGCGCCACGTCGTGCCCGAGCAGGCTGCGGCCCTGGCGGCGGCCGCGCGCGGCGCCGGTGCAGCCCACGTCGTCGGCGTGTTCGTCGACGCCACCGCCGACGAGGTCGCCGCCGTGATGGCCCTCGTCGATCTCGACATCATCCAGCTCCACGGTGGCGAGCCGCCGATCGAGGTCGCCACGATCGCGAACGCCGCGAAGCGCCCGGCCTGGAAGACGATCAGCGTCGACGGCGCCGCCGCGCTCGATGACCTCGAGGCGTGGTCGGTCGACGCGCTGCTGCTCGACACACCGACGCCCGGCCGTGGCGGCAGCGGGGCCACGTTCGACTGGTCGCTCGCTCGCGAGGCGCGCCAGCGCTACCCCACGCGCCACCTCGTGCTCGCCGGTGGCCTCACGCCCGACAACGTCGCCGCCGCGATCGCCGCGGTCGATCCGTGGGCGGTCGACGTCGCGAGCGGAGTCGAGGCGCGGCCCGGCATCAAGGATCACGGCAAGCTCGCGGCGTTCGTGGCGGCCGTACGACAGAGCGCTCAGAGCCGGTAGCCGAGCACCGCGTCGAGCGCGATGAACGGCGTGCTCGCCGTCAGCCGCTCGGTCTCTCCATCCGCATGAAAATGGATGTACTGCCCGCCGCCGCCGATCCGCAGATCGAGCCGGCTCGACAGCCGAAAGGCCCAGCCGACGAACACGCCGGTCGCAAAGCCAATGCCATCGGCGCTCGGAATCTCCTCACCGACGCCGACGAGCCGGAAGTACGGCGCGACATAGAGCCCATGTCCGCTCTCGCGCGCGAACCAGGTCGGCCTGATCCCTCCGCCAAACCCCGCGACCTTGTCGCCGGCATCGAACCACGGCAGGAAGTACGTGCCGAACACGAACGCCTCGACCCCGATCGCGACGTGCGCGGTGACGGGATGCTCGTAGCCAAGGCCGATCACCGAGAGCCCACCATCGAGCTGCACCTGCGGCCGCAGGCTTTCGGGTGCGTCTTCGGCACGCGCGAGTCCCGTGAGATCGGCGAGTCCCGCGATCGTACAGCCAGCCAGCAAGACGCGATGCATGCCCGTTCATACACCCGGCTGTCCGCGGGTCGGGCGGCCGCAGGCCTCGCGAGAAAGATCATGTTTCCACGCACCCGCGAAACGCCAAGGTCGACAAGCGCCTCCACAGGAGGACCTCTCATGACTGGAACCACGCTCTTCATCATCATCGCCGGTGCCCTGATCTCTGCTGCGGTTGCCTCGGGCAAGCAGCGCAACGTTGGCGGCTGGCTCATCTTCGGTGCGCTGTTGCCGGTGATCGCCGTGATCGTCGTCGCGTGCCTGCCTTCGCTCGCGCCAAGCTCCACGACCGAGGAGGCGCCGACCGCGTAGCCCGCACAGAACCGGCTCGATCGAGCACCACCACCGGGCCGGCCGTGGTACCCGAAACGAGATGTCCACCCGCGACGAGATCGCGAGGCTCTCGGTTCCGGACCGCGGCCGGTTCGGCGCGTTCGGCGGCCAGTACGTCGCCGAGACGTTGATGCCGGCGATCACCGAGCTCGAGGCGGCGTGGCGCGCCGCCCGCGACGACGACAGCTTCTGGGCCGAGGTCGATGCGCTGCTTGCCGAGTATGTCGGCCGCCCGTCGCTGCTCTATCACGCGCACCGGCTCTCCGAGGAGGTCGGCGCGGCCGTCTACCTCAAGCGGGAGGACCTGAATCACACAGGTGCTCACAAGATCAACAACTGCATCGGCCAGGCCGTGCTCGCGCGGCGGATGGGCAAGCGGCGGCTGATCGCGGAGACCGGCGCGGGTCAGCACGGCGTCGCGACCGCGACCGTAGCCGCACTGTTCGGGCTGCCGTGCGAGATCTACATGGGCGCCGAGGATGTCGTCCGCCAGGCCCTCAACGTCGAGCGCATGCGGCTGCTCGGCGCGCAGGTGCATCCGGTCGCGAGCGGCACGCGCACGCGCAAGGACGCGATGAACGAGGCGTTACGTGACTGGGTGACCAACGTCGGCGACACCTTCTATCTGATCGGCTCGGTCGCCGGACCGCATCCGTATCCGTGGATGGTGCGCGACCTCCAGTCGGTGATCGGCCGCGAGGCGCGCGCACAGATCCTCGCCGCGACCGGCCGGCTGCCCGATGCATGCGTCGCGTGCGTGGGCGGTGGCTCGAATGCAGGTGGGCTGTTCGCGCCGTTCGTCGACGATGCCGGCGTCCGGCTCGTCGGCGTCGAGGCCGCAGGCGAGGGCGTCGCGTCCGGCCGCCACGCCGCCACGCTCGGCGAAGGCCGCGTCGGCGTGCTGCACGGCAGCAAGAGCTACGTGCTCGTCGCGCCGGACGGCCAGATCGCGCACGCGCACTCGATCAGCGCGGGCCTCGATTACCCGGGCGTCGGCCCCGAGCACGCGGCATGGAAGGATTCCGGACGCGCGAGCTATGTCTCGCGCACCGACGGCGAGGCGCTCGCGGCGCTCGAGCGGCTCGCCCGCACCGAGGGCATCCTGTGCGCGCTCGAGACCGCCCACGCGGTCGCCGCACTCGACGAGGTCGCGGCGACCGTCGGCCGGAATGGCGTGATCGTCGTCGGCCTGTCGGGTCGCGGCGACAAGGACATGGTCACGGTCGCCGAGCGCCGCGCGGAGCGGACGTGAGCCTCCGCGGCGCGTTCGACGCTGCGGCCGCCGAGCGCCGCGCCGCGCTCGTGGCGTACCTGACGTTCGGCGATCCGGATCCGGCGACCTCGATCGAGATCGTCGAGGCGGCCGCGCACGGGGGTGCCGACGTCATCGAGCTCGGCGTGCCGTTCTCCGATCCGTCCGCCGACGGGCCGTCGATCCAGCGCGCGATGGAGCGCGCCCTGATCGCGGGCGCCACGCTCGCCGGTGCACTCGACGCGGTCGCCGAGCTGCGCCGCCGCGGCGTGGCGACGCCGATCGTGCTGTTCGGCTACTACAACCCGATGTTCGTGATGGGTCCCGAGGCCTTCGCCGCCCGCGCCGCCGCCGCCGGCGTCGACGCGGTGCTCACGGTCGACCTGCCGATCGACGAGCTCGCCGAGCTCGCCACGCCGCTCGCGGCGCACGGCGTCGGCGTGATCCCGCTCGTCGCGCCGACCTCGACCGCGGAGCGCATCGCGCGGCTCGCGCCGTTCCGCGCGCCATTCGTCTACTACATCTCGCTGACCGGGGTGACCGGCGTGCGCGCCGCCGCGCCTGTAGACCCCGCGCGCCTCGAGACGATCCGCCAGGCCGCCTCGGCGCCGGTCGCAGTCGGCTTCGGCATCCGGACCCCGCAGGACGCCGCGCCGTTCGCGCGGATCGCCGATGGGGTCGTCGTCGGCACGGCGCTCGTCGCTCGGGTCGCGGCCGGTTCACCTGCCGGGGCCGCCGAGCGCGTGGCGTCGTTGATTCGCGAGCTCGCCGTGGCGATGAAGCGTTAGTCCGCGAGCCGCGTGCCGTCGATCTCGAGGTCGGGCAAGCCGAGCAGCGAGGACGCGACCGGCGGACCTTCCGCGGGCTCGGGCGGCGGCGCGAACACGACGAGGGCGGCGGACAACGTCTCGATCGTCACCGGCGTCTCGCCGAATGGCTCGCCATCGACGAGCACGGCCTGCGGTGGGTCGGCCGTGATCGCGACGCGCGCCACCGAGAACGAGCCAACGTTGTCGCGAGTCGCGGCCTCGCGATCGCGCGCGCTGCGATAGAGGTGGATGCCGGTCGCGATCGCCTCGGCGATCGTCTCGGCCGCCACGATCGTGACGTCGACCTTGCCGTCGTCGCCGAGCAGGTGCGAGGCCCCGTGCGCGAGCACGGTCTTGACCGGCGCGAGGTTCGCCGCCGCCACCGCGGTCGCGCGGCACCGCACGACGTGGCCACCGGTCTCGAGCTCGACCGCGAACGGCGTGAGCGTCGCGAGCTCCCGGATCGCCGAGCCGGCATACGCGAGCACGCCCCATCGCCGCTTCGCCTCGGTCGACGTCCCCGCGATCGCCTGCGCGTGAAACCCGATCATGCAGTGCAGGATCATCACGCGCTGGTCGGACGCGGTTCGCACGACCGCGGCATCGATCACGCGCTGGTTGCCGGCCGTGATCGTATCGAGCGCGCCGCCGACATCGCCGGGGATCGCGAGCGCCGCCGCGAACGAGTTCGACGTCCCGAGCGGAAGCACGCCGAGCCTCGCGGTCCCGCCGACCAGCACCGCCGCCACCGCGGACACCGTGCCGTCACCACCGGCTGCGACCACGAGCTCGGCACCGCTCGCGATCGCCTCGCGTGCGCACGCATCGGGGCCATGGCCGTCGGTCACCTCGTGCACCGTCACCACGCCGACCGCGGCCAGGCGCTGCACGACGTCGACGAGCTCGACCCCGGCGGCGCTGCCCGCGCGCGCGTTCCAAATGATCGCGATCTGCATGGCGGCGCTCAGGCGATGCGCGCGATCGGGAGGCTGATCGCGTCCTCGATCGCCTTCGTGCACTGCTTGTGTGCACGGGTCACGAGCGGGCCGAACTGGATGAACCGCGACGCGATCCCGATCTCGATGCGTGATCCAGTGCCCTCGGCATGGATGTGGACGGGATAGAGGAAGCCCCACGTCGCGAACGTCGGCGGTGACGACAGCACGACCACGTGCCGCTGCAGATCGGCGTCGTCCGCGCGGTACTTGCCGCCGAGCCCACGGATCCGCTCGAACACGGTCGCCGGGTCCGCCAGGCTATGAAGGTCCATCTTGCGCGAGCCGATGCGCGTGCTCGCCACGCTGCCGCGGCGGCTCGATGCGATCAGGAACCCGAGCCCGACCACGACGAGCGGAACCACCATGAACACCCAGGGATCGATGGGGTGACGCATGCGCGCATCCTGCCGGAAAACCGGCAGCTTGACACCCGAGATCGCCTTCCTATACTGCGCGACCTCGATGGCAAAGCTTGGCCCCTATCAGGTGCACGTCCGGGATCTCCCGACGCATCGCGCGTTCGAGGTTGGCCCCGAGCGCGTCAGCGAGTGGGTGCGCGGTCTGCCGATGCGCGATGCCCTCGGTGCACCCGAGGTCGACCCCGAGGCGGGGCAGGGCAGCGGTGATCTCGAGCTCTACGCCGACGACACCCATGCGTTCGCGAACGGCACCTTCAAGGGCCACCTCTTCGTCGCGTGCTCGCGCTGTGTCGAGCCGGTCAAGCTCGTGATCGACGAGGCGCTCCGCGTCACCTTCATGCCGAAGAGCGAGATCCCCGACGACGACGCCACCACCGACGATGATGGCGCCGAGGTGGCAGCCGATGACCTCGACGTGTTTCCGTTCGACGGCGAGTCGATCGACCTCGAGCCGCTGTTCCGCGAACAGTTCGTACTCGCCATCCCGTATGCCCCGCTCTGCAAGGAAGACTGCAAGGGGTTGTGCCCGCAGTGCGGGATCGACCGAAATTCAGGTACCTGCAGCTGCGAGGCGCCGAGCGATCCGCGTCTCGCCGCACTCAAGGGCTTGAAAATAACCTAGTGAACTGGCAAACAAGGCCGCTCGGAGTTTCCCAATGGCACTGCAAAAACGACGTCGCGGCCCCGCCCGTACTGCTCAACAGCGCTCCGCCTGGATGAAGAAGTCCGGCGATAACGCACCGATGGTCCAGCCGTGTCCCGGCTGTGGCGCGCCCCGCCTCTCGCACCGTGTGTGCATGAGCTGCGGCCAGTATCGTGGCGAGATTGTCGTCGCGAAGAAGACCGCGGAAGAGTAGCCAAGGTTCGCAGCGACGATGCGAGTCGTCGTCGATGCGATGGGCAGTGATCGCGCGCCGGCCCCGGAAGTGGCTGGTGCGTTGCTCGCCGTGCGTTCCCTCGATATCGAGGTCGAGCTCGTTGGTGATGCCTCGCGCCTGGATGCCGAGCTCGCGCGCGGCGGCCGAACG